>WGMW01000017.1 GCA_016124845.1 Flavobacteriales bacterium | reverse complement strand
GGCACGTAAAAATGTCAGGGTAGTAGTACCCACAAATCCCGACCAGATGCTCGAACTGGCCGGCCACATCATTACCAAACACACGGCCGATGGGGCGGCAAGTCCGCTCAGTGGCCTGGACATGGCGGCCTTTGGAACGCGCGTTACCGATGCGGACACTCAGAATGAACTGGCCAAGCAGCTGCGCAAAGATGCCGAACTGGCCACAGAGAGCCGTGATGGGCTGTTGGGTAAACGGAAAGATCAGAATGTGAACTCGGAGGGCACGGTTCTCAACATCATTGCCCGCGTGCGCGACATTCTATTGGGCATGTAAAAAGGCAACGAGCAGCAGTTGGGGCAGTGGGGCTTTGAGGTGAATCAGAGTTCCACAGGTGGAAATGGTTCGGGCCATGGCGGTGGCCCGCAACCACCGGGCACGGGTTCCATTACCGGTACGGTTGCCGATATGGCGACCGCGTTCGGTATTTCGGGGGCCACGGTAGAGGTGAACGCCTTGGGGGTGTCTGCCACTACCGATGCCATGGGCAAATTCACCCTGCCCAACATACCCTATGGTACCTATACAGTAAAGGTTTCGGCCACGGGTTATCTGATGCAGGAGGTACCGGTAACGGTATCGTCTGAGATGCAACCGAACATGACCTCGACCATCCGCCCCGATTGGCAGGATTTCGACAGCGTGATGAACGATTTCAGTTCCAAGTACCGTGTAAGGGCCAAGGCGGCCATCAAAAAGGCGGAGCATCTTACACTGAGAGAATTCAGCGTGGATGACATTCAGCAGCATAATGACACCATCATGCAGCTGTTCAAGAATGTGGAGGCCGGGGCCGATTTTCACATGGTGAGCATCCACCCAAGGTATTTCCTCGACCTGAAAGCCGCCCTCGATGACCACTTCGTGGTGAAGGGCTTTTTCGATGGCGAAAAGCTGATCGGGTTCTATTCCTACATCCGTGGGTTCGAGCACAGCTATGCCAGTTTTGTGGGGCTGAACTACGATTACAATCAGGATTGCTCCCTCTACCAGAACATCCTTTACCATTTGCTGGATGATGCCATCAAGGATGGCGCAAAAAGCATTGACCTGGCGCGTACGGCCATGGAGATCAAAAGCACGATGGGAGCGGAGCCTGTGGACCATCATCTGATGATAAAACACCTCAATTCCATCACCAATTCCATCCTCAAGCGCTTCATTACCAACATCCGCCCCAAAGAGTGGACGCAGCGAAATCCGTTCAAAGAGGCTTAATTTAGCCGCATGGCGTTGTTCGAAGGATACTTGGTCGGCCTCGGAATGGTCGTATTTATCGGCCCGGTGTTCTTCACGCTGCTCAAAAGTGCCCTCAACTATGGTTTCTGGGCGGGAATGATGGTGGCGCTGGGCATCTTCATCAGCGATGTGGTGTGCGTGGGGCTGTGCTCGTTCGGGGCCATTCCGTTCTTCAAGAACACCGAAAACCAGTTTTACTTGGCGTTGGGCGGCAGCGTCATATTGCTTGGTCTGGGCCTCAAATACCTGCTGAAACCCAATGTGAACGTGGACAGCGAAGTGAAACTCCATGCGGGACATTACTCCGCGTATTTCGCCAAAGGCTTTCTGGTCAATTTCGTCAATCCGTTCGTGTTTCTGGTTTGGACGGGTGTCATTGGTCTGGCGCAGAGCCGATTCGGAACAGGGCAGGAGCTATGGTTCTTTCTATCGGCAGCGCTGTTGGGCATCTTCACCACCGACAGCCTCAAGGTGGTCTTTGCCCACCGCATCAAAACGCTGATCCGCCCCGATATTCTGCGTAGAGCCTATCAGATAATTGGCTTGGTGCTTATCGGTTTTGGAATCCGATTTCTGTGGTTCGCGTTTACGTGACCGCTATTCCTTCCGCACCACAAACCTGCCCGATGCGCGCCTGCTGAGTTCGTTATTGGTGAGCGTATAATGGTAGATGCCGCTATTGAGACCGTCTGTTGGAACGGAGATGCGTTGGTCGGTGGCACTTTTGGAATAGATGACGCGCCCAAGTGCATCAAAAATGTTCAGTTGGAACAGTTGGTTCCGTGTATTGTCAAACTCAATGGTTAGTGATGAACTGGTGGGATTAGGATAGGCTTTCGATGACAGGTTCTGAAATTTCTGTTCTTCAATTCCTTCCGCCCAATCCTCAAAATGTAGGTCGTCAAACATCAGCCCGTCCAAGGTGTCGGCAATGGAGTCGCTGATAAAAGTGAATCGATAGAGTACAGTATCATCTAACTGTATTTCAAATTCATTTTTAAATCCAGCTAAGTTCACCCAGAACTCATTCCAACCAAATGAATTGCCTGTTAATACAGGTTTTTCAGAATACCAATAATATAACGAATTTGGACTTTGACTATAAACAGTATCATTTATAAGGTCTATCCAAGTTGTTCCGTTATCAGGTGAGAATTCAATTATTCCGTAATCATTCAATGAGTCCGAATTGACATAATACTTGCCGGCCAATACTACAGTATTACCGTATTCGAAGCCATAACCAGTTCCGTTCATAATTACAAATGAAGACGTGTCATTGATCGGATAGGGTAATGCCGTATCAGTAACAATAGCCTTTGACCCTAAATATGCAGAAGTGAAAACCGTTTTGTTTGGATGTCCAATTTGCCAAATGTTGATGGTGTCTGTTGGAGATTCCTCTGAAAACTGAAAGCCACAAACGGTGTCCTCAAAACTGATGGTGTAACCACCCCAAAACGAAAAACCTCCATAGCATGGATAATCCTGTCCATAACTGAAAACGGAAGAAAGAATAAGGAGCGAAAGGAAAAACATGTGTTTCATGGCAGGGTCAATTTGTTTGGCATGTATTCTTTAAAAAAGACACGCTAAGTTAGATAAAATGAAGTGCGTTGTTCAAGAATAAATTCCCAACCCGAAAAGTGCATAATCGTATTTCACGGGGTCGTTCGGGTCGAAGGTTCGGAGGGCAGCATCCAGTTCCTCCACGGCCTGCCAATCGTTCTGTGTTCGCGTTAGCAGTCCCAACTGCCGCGCATTTCTTCCCGAATGTACATCCAATGGACACGAAAGGATGGAAGTGGGAATGCGGTTCCAAAGACCGAAATCCACGCCTTTATCGTTCAGGCGCACCATCCATCGCAGGTACATATTGAGGCGTTTGGCCGAGGAACCTTTCATTGGGTCGGCCACATGTTTCTGCGTGCGTTTCGCATGCGGAATGGAAAAGAACACCTGCTTGAAATGATGGATCGCGTTCTTCAGGTTCGAGTCATCAGACGCTATTCCTTCCAGAAAGATGTCCTCCAACGAATCGTACATGGAATAGATGTGCCGTAAGGCACGGATGAAATGCTTGAGGTCTTCGGCATTGAAGGTGCGGTGCACGAACCCGTCCAGCACCTTCAGGTCGTTCTCCGAATGTTCCATCACAAACCGATACGGCTCGTTTCCCATGCGCTGCATTGCGCTTTCCGCATTGCGGATAATGGTGGGCCGCTGTCCCCAGGCAATGGTGGCGGCAAGGAGTGCGCTCACTTCAATGTCATTTCTTTCCTCAAACAGATGCGGAATGGAGATCGGGTCGGGGCCGATAAAACGCGGATGGCAGTATTCTTCATACTTCTCATCCAGCAGTTGTTTGATCTCCAGTTCGGTCATTGCCCAAATATTGGCATAAATGAATGGAATCAGTTGATATGAGTTCCTTCCTTCGTCAGGAAGACAAAAATGTTGGAAAACAAAAGGAGCATGGCACCACAGACTACGATATAAATCGTGGGCTATGGCGTCTATATTTGTCCGAATGCGTTCCCATTGGCTTCTGTTGATCGTTGCTCTGTTTTTTTCTGCCTGTGGCGGAGGAGAAAAGCATTCCGATAAAACGGTTTTCCGCTACAACGAGAGCAAGGGCATCACTTCGCTCGACCCCGCGCAATCGCGCACCATGGGAAACATCTGGGCCACTGGCCAACTGTTCAATGGTCTGGTGCAGTTGGACGAACGCATGGAGGTGCAGCCGTGCATTGCCAAGCGTTGGGAGATAAGCGAAGATGGGCTCACGTATCGGTTTGTGCTTCGCGAGGATGTGAAATTCCACGACCACGAACTCTTTGCCGAAGGAAAGGGCAGGAGCGTGGTGGCCGCTGATTTCGAATACAGTTTCAAGCGCATTCTGGATGAGAAGACGCTATCGCCTGGCCGATGGATCTTCAATGCGGTGGATGTGGAAAAGGAAGGTGGTTTCAAGGCACTGAACGATACGGTGCTTGAGATCTATCTGAGCCATGGTTTCCCTCCGTTCCTGGGCATTCTGTCCATGCAATACTGCTCGGTGGTGCCCAAAGAAGTGACCGAAGCATTGGGCAAGGATTTCGCACGACATCCTGTGGGAACGGGGCCGTTCCAGTACTGGGACTGGTACGAGGGCGTGAAACTCGTTCTGCACAGGAATGAGAGCTATTTTGAGCGTGATGGTTCGGGCGATCGCCTGCCCTATTTGGATGCGGTCGGCATCTCGTTCATCCCCGATCCGCAGTCCATTTTCTTGGAGTTCATGAAAGGGAATCTCGACATGCTTTCGGGCTTGGAGGATGGCAGTTACAAGGATGCGCTCATTACGCCCAACGGACATTTGCAACCCGAAATGAAGGACAGGATCGTGATGCAATCGGAGCCGTTTCTCAATACAGAGTATTTGGGATTTTTATTGAAAGATACGCTTGCAGATGGGTTTGTTAATGTGTTGAATAATAAAAAGTTAAGGCAGGCTATAAATTATGGTTTCGACCGTGTGAAGATGATGCGGTACATCCGAAACAACATCGGTTCGCCTGGTGTGCATGGCTTTCTTCCAACAGGATTGCCCGGAGAGGAATTCCGCGTGAGCGGCTATGAGTACAACCCTAAAAAGGCAAAGGAACTGTTGGCCGAGGCGGGCTATCCGAATGGGGAAGGGTTGCCCGAGATTCCCCTTTATACCACATCGCAGTATTTGGATCTTTGCGAGTACATCCAGCATCAGTTGCAGGAGGTCGGTATCAAGCTCACCATCGAGGTGAATCCAGGAGCAACGCATGGCGCGCTGGTGGCCAATTCGCAGGTGCCGTTCTTCCGCAAATCGTGGATCGCGGATTATGCGGATGCGGAGAATTACCTGTCGCTTTTCTACTCGAAGAACTTCACGCCAAACGGGCCGAATTACACGCTCTTCTCCAGCGAGGCGTACGACCGTTTGTACGAAACTTCACTTGCCACTACCAACGACAGCCTGCGCTACCGCTACTACGCTCAAATGGACAGCATCATTGTGGCCGAGGCACCGGTTGTGGTGTTGTTCTATGATCAGGTGCTACGTTTCGTGCACAAGAACATTTCAGGTCTTGGTTCCAATTCCATGAACGGGTTGAGTTTGAAATCTGTTCGCAAAAAACTCAATTGAGCGCAAACCTTATTGGGATTGTGAACTGAACAGGAACTGGCATGTAAGATTGAAGCCCAGGCTGGTAGTATGGTAAGCCCTCTAAAACTCTGATTCCCTCCGCATCAATCAAAGGGTGAACCCCTTTTACAACTTTCACATCATATGGCAAGCCGTCAATCCCAACAATATAGCTAACATACACAACTCCAGCAATGCCATTTTCTTTACAATAAGAAGGATAGTTGACCGCGTGTCCTACGTACCTCAGAAGATCCGCATCACTTTTGTTCGGTCCGAAGCATGGCATCTCCTCAATAATTGCAAATCTGTCATCCAGACTTTTAGTGTAATTCACTTCCGCATCATGTTTCAAACTGTCAATAAGCGAATATGTCTTCTTTTCCCGGTAAGAGCGCTCGTCATTTTTGAATATCCATTCACCAACCATGAATCCATTTTTGTACTGACCAGTAAATGAGTTGGCGAATTCAACTTGTGAATTGTATATGACCGGCCCGTCAAGAACGCTGTCCCGATAATTACGTTCCGCAACCTTTATTTTGTTTCCATTGTCTGAGCTATAAAGAATCAGTGACCCATTTCCATCCTTTAGATCGCCTTCATAGAACAGGGGGAAATTCCCCGACTGCTGACTTATCAATGTGATAGGCTGTCCATGAAAGTATTCGATAGCATAGATCAGCGTGCCGTCTTCCCAATAGGACCTGCATTCTCCATTTTTCTCACCCCCTGAAAAAGTGGTGCTTTCTTTCAATTGTCCAGATTCGTAATATGATTTACTGATGCCTTCGGTAGTACCGGCCACCTTCGTGTTTTCGGTGGCCACTTTCCCATTGGGAAAGTAGCTGGTCTGAATTCCATCTCTTTTACCTTCCTTGAAGTGTATCACTGCTGTGAGCACCTCATTGTTGTAGTATTTCCAAGTGCCATCTTTCTTGTCGTTCTCATAACTCCCTTCAATACGGAAATCTGAGTTGGGACGGAAAACCCATAAACCCTGTTTCAGATTTTCAACATAGTTTCCTTCAGCCTGGACATTACCCAAATAGAGATACTTGTAAGCTCCTGCTTTTTTCGTTTCATCATATTTTGATACCCTGAAAATTTCAGAGATGCCGGTCCGTTTATCGTTGAGTTTTAGCTGCTTGGTTCCTTTTTGAGCATAGACTGTCGATAGGGTGAGGCAGAGGACAATTAATAGAGATCGCATTTAGTGGTTGTTCAAAGAGTCTAACGTAGGTTTATTATTTATTTCGTCCTGAACGTGAGATTTGAGGAGATGGCCAAGTGATCGGACATCACTTGAGGGTGAACAATATGCTCGGTGGCGATAAGGTCTTCCGAATGGAGAATATTGTCGATTCTGAACAGCGGCAACCTCACGTAAGTTGCCCCGATTCCTGAACCCGATTCTGTGTACGTGTCTTCCAGACCTTTGCGAATGGTCTGATAGGCGTAGGAGGTAGGTACATCATTGAAATCGCCACATACAATGACGGGATAAGGGGAATTCCGAACATGCTCAGCGACCTTATCCGCTTGGTCTGCGCGTTTCTTAAAGCCACCTACCATCTGCTGAATGAACTGCTTTCCTTCTTTGGAATCCTGTACCACCCGTTCCTCAATCAGCTGATCCAAAAGCGCGTAATCCTTGTCTTGCAGTCCAATGCTTTGCAGATGAACGTTGTAAATTCTGATCGTGTCACCTTCCACATCCACATCGGTAAACATGCCCATATTGTTGTGTTCCATGTCGAAGAAAACGACCCCTTTCTGAACAATTGGATACTCACTGAAAGTAGCCAATGCCACAAAACTCTTCCATTTGGCTGGAGCTCTGTTCTTCTCCACATGCATATAGTTCAACGTACTGACATTCAGTAAGGTATCAACTGGTGTTGCACCCTTTCGGTGGTCGAAAAAGAATTCCTGAATGCAGAGAATGTTCGGTTTTTCATCAAACAGGAATTGGTAGATGGATTTTTTGGTGTTTCTGTCTTTCAACCAGTCAAAACGATCGAACAACCGTACATTGAAACTCATCACTTTCATTCCATTCTCCGAACTCGCAGGTGGCGATGTGCGGAACTGTACCGTTTCCTGTACGTAATCCCATTTAAGGAGCAGAAACGTAATGTTCAGAAAGAGCATCCACTTTCGGTTCAGCATCCAGTAGACTGTAAAGAAAACGGTTGCGATCAGCAGTACGGGGTAGGCCATTCCTACGAATGCCAGTGGCCAGAACTTGGCCGGACTGATGATTCCCGCCAAATAGGATAGAAGCAGACCAATGAGCACAAAGACGTTGATTACCAGCATGAGTCTCTCAAAGAGACCTCGCTTCTTCGTCCGTTCTGAGATCATAGTTTGTCTTTGGCCTTGAAAAGGATCTCTTTCTCCCGCTGAGAAAGACTGTCGTAGCCCGAACGCTTGATTTTGTCCAGAATTGCGTCCACCTGCTCCTGCGTGGTCTGTTTCTCCTCATTGAACTCAGCATCCGTTTTCGCCCTTCGGTGAACCACTTTTATCTTCTTTTTTCTGCGGGATGGAAGATGGTCTCTGAGCCAGAATATCGGCTTCAGAAAATCGACCGTCAGGTCATTTCCTCTTTTCAGTTGCGAAGCATAGATGAACCCGAAAAGCGCCCCGCCTAAGTGCCCCAAATGTCCACCTGCATTGCCGGATGGGATCATCAGTACATCAAGCAGAACGGAAACCAATGCGATGTACTTCAGTTTTACAGGACCAATAAGTACCAAGCGCACCAAATAGTTTGGTGCCATCGTTGCCGCAGCAACCACAATGGCCAATACGGCAGCCGAAGCACCCAGCGCCACGCTTGCAATACCCGAAAATGCTGGGAACAGATTCATGGCCAAGATGAACAGCAATGCTCCCGAAAGTCCACCGAGGATGTAGGTGCTGAACAGTTTTTTGCTGTCCAAGAAATTGAGAAAGATGGTGCCACCGAACTGCAGCCAAAGCATATTGAACAGGATGTGAAGGAATCCCGCATGCACGAACATGTGCGTGATCAGCGTCCACGGACGGAAAAGCAGCAACGTAGGCGAGGAGGGAACTGAGAGATAATGCTCTATCAGGTCGTAAGTTGACGGACTTCCAACGAGAAAGAAAATTAGGCGCAGGATCATCATCAGCAGAAAAATCCCGCTGTTGACGTAGATCAACTGCATCAGAATATTCCCCGTTCTGAACTGGAATTTTATGTCATCCAATAGCGCCATGCACTAAAAACGCGTTCGGTTTCTTTGCCAATACCTGATAAGTATATAACCGAACAGCATCCCGCCAAGATGCGCAAAATGGGCTATACCATCAGGGTTATTCGAAAGCCCCCGATAAAGTTCCCAAATCCCAAATCCCGCAACTAAATACTTAGCTTTAATCGGTATGGGGAAGAAGATGAAAAAGATTCGATTGTTTGGAAACATCATTCCAAAAGCCATGAGAATACCAAAAATAGCCCCGGATGCCCCTACCATTTGTTGGTTTAGAAGTCCCCATCCCTTATTCATTAATTCATTTGCAAATCCATTTTGCGAAATGAGCTGATCTCGGGTTGTCGAGTACAGAACAGCAATCTGATTTGAAGACAGGTATTTGATCACATTAAAGAATTCAATCTCCGAGACTCCTAAGTGAAGTGCAGCGGCACCAAGACCTGTAATCAAATAATAAGAGAGAAACCTTTTACCTCCCCAGACATTTTCGATAGCGGATCCAAACATCCAGAGGGCAAACATATTGGTCAGAATGTGCCTAAGATCCCTCAGGTCATGCATGAACATGTGAGTGAAAAATTGATGAGGTCGGAAATACACTGATTGAGGCATGTGTAATGCCAAGTAGTCTTCAATAGGAAAACCATTTCTGGTGAGTGTAATGGCACCAAGATAAAACAGGCCGTTGATGATGATTAAGTTCTTAACAACAGGTGGTAAGAGACTGTATCCTCCGGGTCTTATCTGCTGATTCATTATTCCTTCTACTTCCTAATCGTTCTTAAAATGTTGCCATGATCAGATTCAGGTCTTTAAATGGCAGGTCGAAGGTCTTCGCCAGATATTCGTTGGTAACGGCACCGTTGTACGTGTAAACCCCGCTTCTCAATCCTTCATGGAAACGCATCATGTTGTTCAAACCGCCAACATCTGCCATTTCCAACATCATAGGCGAAAAAATGTTGCTCAAAGCAGTACTTGCCGTTTGCGCTACGCGCGAAGCAATGTTCGGAACGCAGTAATGCACCACACCATACTTGGTGAATGTGGGATTTGCATGATTGGTGACCACAGAGGTTTCGATGCAGCCACCTTGGTCAATGCACACATCAATGATGACCGAACCGAATTTCATGTTGCTCACCATTTCTTCCGTAACCAAAATGGGTGCTCGGCCTTTCTTGGAACGGATGGCTCCGATGACCACATCGGCAGTTTCCAATGCATTGGCCAGCACGTCAGGATGAATGGTGCTTGTGTAGAGTCGCTGGCCGATATCGTTCTGCAAGCGACTTAGTTTTTGCAGCGAATTGTCAAAAATCTTCACAGACGAACCCAGACCGATGGCGGCACGGGCCGCATATTCTCCCACAGTTCCCGCACCAAGTACAACCACTTCGGTTGGAGGAACGCCCAAAACGCCACCCAACATCAGGCCTTTTCCTCCATTGACATTCGAGAGGTATTCTGCGGCAATGAGAACCACCGTACTACCCGCAATTTCGCTCATGGATCGCACGAACGGATAACCGCCATCGCGGTCGCGGATAAAGTCAACGGCAATGGCGGTCACCTTCTTCTTCATCAACTGCTTCAGGTAGTTTTCGGGGTGAACCGAAAGCTGAAGGGCAGAGATGAGGCATTGCCCCGGTTTCATGTGATCGATCTCCTCCAACGATGGTGGATCGACCTTCAGAATGATGTCCGACTCGTAAACCTCCTTCGTGCTGTAGGCGATCTTCGCGCCCGCTTCGCTGAAATCCCGGTCTTCAAAGTGCGCACCTTTTCCGGCTCCGGTCTCAATAATAACGCGGTGGCCATTGTGTACCAGTCGCGCAACGGCTTCCGGTATCAGCGCCACACGGTTTTCCTGAAGCGTACATTCTTTGGGAATGCCGATAAAAAGCTGCTGCTGGCTCTTGGCGATCTCCAACATTTCTTCTTGCGGCATCAGTCCGCCAGAAGCTGTAAGGGTGAAAAAACTGCCTTCTTTGCTGGTCATGGTCAGTTGGTTACAGTAATAATTCGCTGGTCGTTTTCAACTCGGATCTTTACCGAAATATGGTTTCCCGGAATGATGTCCGAAGCCATCTCCGGCCATTCCACCAAGCAAAGATACCCACTAAAGAAGTAGTCTTCGTAACCGATGTCGAAGAGTTCTTCCACAGATCGGATGCGGTAAAGGTCGAAGTGGTAAACGGGACCAATAGGGCTTTCGTACTCGTTGACCAGCGAGAAGGTGGGACTGCTCACTTCATCTTCAATTCCCAAAAACTGGCAGAATTGCTTGATAAGCGTGGTCTTACCGGCACCCATTTCGCCAGAAAATAGGATGATCTTCTCATCCGCACTCTGCAATTTCAGAAACTCGCAAACGGGTAGGAGTTCTGAAATTGTGGATGCACGGAATTCCTTGTTCACGACCGAATTGGTTGGGTCGCGAAGATACGCCTAACTTTTCGCCAAGCCGTTTTCCTGCGGGAAGTAGTTCTTCAGGATCGATTCCATCTGCTTTTCGCCTGTAGAGATGGCTTCAATCTCTTTCCACATGCTGTCTGACAGCAGTTCGCGTAGCGGTTGGTTCAACTTTGGAATTTGGCCGAAAACTTTCAACAGCTTCTTGTCCCAAACCTTGTAGTATTTCACAAGGTCATCAGGGTAAACCACCTTCCTGCGCGTTCCTTCATCAATGCCGCGGAATGGAGCAGGGATGTTCAGATAGCCGTAATCGTCCGTCAATTGCTCACCCGGCTGAATGTCACGGATGGCGATTTCGAAATCATAAGCCGTTGTGAGGCAGTTGGAATTGAAACTGTGATTCACATAACGGCCATTGTCCCAGCACAGCACGAAGTTGCCGTTGTTGTTGCGGAAAGTGTAGTAATCGAGGATGTTCTGGTAGATCGGTTCCATGTTCTGGAAATCGAGCGGACTGAATTCCCGATCGAGTTTGTCCAATACCCACGTGATGGTTCCTGCGGGGATGAATTCGGTGGCCACCACTCCGTAGCCTATCTCATTACTGATGAACTTAAGTTCAGTTTTTGGATGTATCATTTTGATGTCTCAAGCGCTAAGTCCAGCTTGAATTATTGGGTCAAAATTAGACTTGATTCAAGAAAAATAATCTTCATGAATTTATTGTATTTATCTGAAATTCAACCGCTTAAAATTACGAATGCATTTTTGGGTCATATGAATTGACGGATTCCTGAAAACCACGCGACAAACAGGCAATACCACTTTCAATCATTGAAGAGATTGGCAACCCAAGTGAATGCCACAGTGGATAAAAGGAGTGCCGTCCATGTCAAGTCATTCGGCATCCCAATCAAAGACATAACAAATCCAGCGACTCCAGAAAGGAGAAAGGTACATGCAAAAAGGGCCATGACCAACTTATTCCGTTTCACCTCAAGCTCCACAAATCGATGGATTGGAATGATTGACACAAAACATGCGGCAGCGAGCCCCAAACCGCCTACGCCAAGAAGTGGGGTGAAAACAGCGACTGATAACAACGAAACGACCAATAGGCCGATATTGATCTGTGTGGCCAATCTCATCTGACCTGACATAAGATAACGGCCGAACTTATCGAAATACAGAATAGCATTTGAAATGGGGCGTGCAAACCAAACCCACAGAACAAAAATCATGTAAAAAGGGAGCAGAAAAAGAAACACCCGCACAACTACAACTAAGCCGATGAGAAACATCCATTGTTTGCCTTCGCTCATTTTTTGCATCCAAATGGAGTACTCCAAAACTTTTCGGTAGAAGAAGTTGGTAGCCTTTATAGCCTCGATCATACCTTCCCGTGCGGGTTCATGTTCGGGGTCGATAGTCAAGGCGGCACTGAAATGTTCTTTTGCTTTGGCAATGTTTCCCTTACGCAAGTAGTTGTATCCCATGCTTGAATGGGTAAACTCGTTGTCTGGATCTTTCTCCAGTAAAGTTCCAAGAACCGATTCCGCCTCAGAGGTATTGCCTAGAGAGCCCAACGCATGTGAGAGGATATTCGAACACAGTAGATTCTCGGGATCCAGCTCTTTTCCTTTTCGAGCCCACGCTATGGCTTTTTCCCGTTCGTCCATCTTAAAAAAGATGTAGGCTTTCTGACCGTAATGGTCAGCATCCTCGTTGTCCAACTGAAGAGCCATGTCAATCGCTTCCATGGCTTTCTTATTTTGGTTGAGGCTAACATGAATCTGAGATTTTATGAAGAACATATAGTCAGATTCGGGGTCAAGCCCTATTGCAGTTTCAATTGCACTCAGTGCTTTTACATGTTCATCTTGTCTTTCATGAATTTCTGCTTGTAAAGCATACAGATAACCCGAGTCAGGGCTCTGAGAAAGAGTTTCAACAATTCGCTGATGTGCTTCGTCAAAGCGTCTGCGTTCAATAAGAAGCTGTATACGTTTTATCTGTTCAAGATCCATTAGAGTTTAAGATATTTCAGGATGTCATCATACATTCCTGAAGCGTTGGAGTAAAGCGCATAATTCCTTGCCGTGTTGAACCATTCCTTTGTGCTTGGTCGAACTTTTTTTGCAGAGGATAGTAGGTCATTTGTTGTGATAAGATCAAGCTTTCCACTTTTCATGGAAATCCGCAGTTTATCCTCTACGGTTAGATTCACCATGGCTTGGATATCCGCACCGCTGAAACCATCAGTTTTTGAGGCAATTTTTCTGTAATCGATCTTTTCTATTGGTTTTTCCAGTAGTTGGATCTGAATGATTTTTTCGCGGGCCTCTTCATCTGGTGGTGGGACAAAAATGATTCTGTCAAATCTTCCAGGGCGTAGAAATGCCGAATCCATGTGCCAAGGAGAGTTGGTTGCTCCTAGGATAAGCACACCCTCATTGTTGGTGTCAACTCCGTCTAATTCTTTCAGGAATTGATTGATTAGATTCCTTCCTGCGGATTGCTTAAGGTCGTTACGCTTGCTGCCCATTGCATCAATCTCATCGAAGAAAAGGACGCAAGGGTTGTTGCTTCGTGCCACTTCAAATTTGTGATGAAGGTTACGTTCACTATTACCAACATACATGTCCAATACCTCTTCAAGGCCAAGAGAGATGAACTTTGATTTGATTTCACCGGCTGTGGCCTTGGCCAAATAGGTCTTTCCACAGCCAGGAGGGCCGTATAGAAGTATTCCCCCACCAGCTTTTTTGCCATAGGCTTTATACAGGTCGGGGTTGTTTAGTGGGTGAATGATCTTGATTCGAATATCATCTTTAATGTCCTCCATTCCTCCAACATCCTCAAAGGACATGTTCGGTTTTTCCATAAAGAGGTATTCGTCCTCATCCTCGTACTCACTACCCGTAAGTTCTTTCACCAAAAGCTGTCCTTCCAGAGCTGCATTTCGCCATTCTGGATTCTCTTGCTTAAGACGTTTGAACTGTTCCACAGCTTGAGTTTGCTGTCCATCTTTCAGTAACAGGTTGATGTACAACGTTAAAAGTTCAGCGTCATTCGATTGGTCCAGGAGATCTTCGCAAATGACAATTGCGGTTGAGAACTCTTCAAGCTTACCGTAGCAATCGGCCAAAAGCAAACGGGCTTCAAAATCTCTTGATTCTTGAATGAGAATTTTAAGATGCTCTTTGGCTTTTTGGTACTCACCAAGGTTGAAAAAGCCTTTAGCGGTTTGCTTTCTGAGTTTTGTATTTCCTGGTGTCACGTCAAGAGCAGCCTCCAACGCTTCCAATGTTTCTCTGTCCATCGATTCAGTTTAAACGTGGGGCGAATTTAACCGCTAACTTCCAAGAATACACGAACTTATGAACTGCATTGCGATCAACAAAGAAGGGCAAAGGTCTGAGATCGCCTTTTCGTTTATTGGTCACAGAAAGAGTTAAAACTATGCACTTTAAGTGCATGTCGCTTTCAGCTTCTAAAAAGTATACCTTTCGTCAGTGGCAGAGCAGCGATCGAATGGACATACTGTTTCACGATTGACAGTACATCTGGTCTGG
>WGMW01000016.1 GCA_016124845.1 Flavobacteriales bacterium | reverse complement strand
TCCAATGCTATCTGGACGAATTCATCTTCAAACTCAACGGACGGTTTGCCAAGAATCTGTTCGACCGCCTGATGCGATTCGCCCTTATGTTCCGATGGAATCAATTTGCTTTAGGGTAACTTTGCGGATAATCATTTTAGCAAATTTGCTAATTGCTATTTCTTTTCGATTCTCCCTGTTTTCTTGTTGAAACCGTAAGGACAATGCTTGCAGCCGTTCTTGCAGCAGTAACCGCGTTTCAGCAGGTACTTTTCGGTAAAAATGATGTAGCCTTCTTTGGAATAGTAGAAGTCATCGGGTTCAAGTTTCGGCCTTCCGAAGTAATCGTCCATCTCGCTCACGTTGCAAAGTAAACAAGAATGCAGGCTAAGAGTTTGGAATCATTTCCTTTGATCCTATGGAATTCCCAGACCTTGGAAAGCAAATCGGTTCGCCTGTACAGGAAGTGAACGACCCGCAGCTGGAAGCCACAGGAATCCGGTTGCTCATCAAGCGCGATGACCTGATTCATGAACACATCAGCGGAAACAAGTGGCGAAAGCTGAAATACAATCTTCGCGAAGCGGCTGAACAGAACCACCACACAATTTTAACGTTTGGCGGTGCTTACAGCAATCATATTGCGGCAACGGCCTTTGCTGCCCAGAAGGCGGGATTCTCCAGTATCGGCATCATCCGTGGGGAAGACGATCCCACCAATCCCACGCTGAAGTTTGCACGTGAACACGGGATGATGTTGCGGTTCGTTTCGAGAAAAGACTATGGGGAAATGACCTTTGTAGAGACGCGATTGATCGCGTCTAATTTCAGGGTGCATCAAGACCAACAGACGCGATCAATCGCGTCTCTACAGGAGGAATTCGGGCGGTTTTTCCTCATTCCCGAAGGCGGGGCAAATGGTCTAGGGGTGCGTGGCTGTGCTGAAATACTGACAGAGGTGAAGGAGGATTTTGATGTGGTGTGCTGCGCAGCAGGAACCGGCACCACCTTGGCAGGACTGGCGTTGAGCGGTGCGCATATATTGGGATTTCCAGCATTGAAAGGAGGCGATTTCTTGAAGGAAGAAGTAGAACGCTTGATCGGAGAGTCAGGTCTCAGGCCACCACTAACCACCAACCTGAAACTGATAACCGACTACCATTTCGGGGGCTACGCCAAGATGAAACCTGAACTGTTGGAATTCATCAATGGATTTCAAGAAAGAACCGGAATACCACTCGATCCGATTTACACGGGCAAAATGATGTTCGGGATCTATGATATGATCGGTGTAGGGGCGTATGGCCATACGCCACTTCAGAAAGGAACAACCATCCTTGCCATTCATACGGGTGGCCTACAGGGCTGGCAGGGCATGGAGCACCGTGGGCTGGTGTGATGCTTTAAGGGTTTGGAATGCTGACGAAGGAAGCATCGCTTTTCCTTCAGCGTATGCCCAGAGATTCCTCGTTCCGCGGAATGACAAATGATTCCATGATGCTGATCAACACGGCTGTGTGAAAAACATCAACGCCAATTAAACGTTATCCACTTCGCGACATCTAATTTTGAATTCATGCGCGTATTCCTTTCGTACATATTCATCACATTGCAATTGATGGCTGTTGCGCAGAGCAGCAACCCCGAACCACCGTTCGATAAGCTGACGCGCGAGGATTACATCGACCTCTTCGCCCCGTTCGCGGTGCAGGAAATGCTTATCAGTGGCGTTCCGGCCAGCATCACCTTGGCGCAGGGCATTCTGGAAAGTGGCGATGGAAACAGCGTTCTGGCCCGCGAGGCCAACAACCATTTCGGCATCAAATGCCACGGCATGTGGGATGGCAACAAGTATTACATGGATGATGACGCCAAGAATGAGTGCTTCCGTGTGTACGAGAGCGTGTTCGACAGCTACCACGATCATTCTGACTTCTTGGCCGGAAGAGACCGTTATGCCGACCTCTTCAAACTCAAGCGCACCGATTACAAAGGCTGGGCGCATGGATTGAAACAGGCAGGCTATGCCACCAATCCCAAGTATCCGAGCCTGCTCATCAAGATCATAGAGGAGAACAGCTTGCATAAATATGATCTGATGAAGTCGCCACCCGAATCGAAAGGAAAGGAAGGCAAGGACAAGGGCAAAGACAAGGACCGAAACCGCGACAAACAGAACTCCGAGAATCCGAAAGAGGCCATCGTTTCCACGGGCCGACAGATGTATCTGCGCAACAACATCCGTTACGTTCGGGTAAAGGAAGGCGATGACTTCAAAAAACTGGAGAAGGCACTTCAAGTGCGCGAGTGGCAGATCCTGAAATACAACGACAAGGCCAAGGGCGCCAAACTCGTTCCGGGAGAACTCATCTACCTACAACCGAAACGCGGCCGCAGTTGGGATCACGACTACCATGAGGTGAAAGAGGGCGAGTCGCTGCGCTGGATATCGCAGGAGTATGGCGTCAAGCTCAGTAAACTCTACAAATTCAATGATCTGAATCCGGGCGAAGAACCCGTGGTGGGGCAGCGCATTTGGCTACGCAAGCGCAAGCGAAGCGAGTATTGAACGACCCCATGTGATCGAGAATGACCCCTCCGGCCTGCGGCCACCTCCCCTTTCCAGGGGAGGAACTGGTGCGTTGATCCGAGGTTTGCGTGAAACCCAACTCCCCTCCTGGAAAGGAGGGGTCGGGGGAGGTCAGATACCCGTATAGTTGAAAGGCGTAATGGCGCGCATCTCAGCCTTCACCTCCTCCGAAACATTCAATGAATCAATGAAGGCCAGCATGGCCGCCTCATCCAACTTGGCGTTGGTGCGGCTAAAGGCTTTCAGCGCTTCGTACGGCTTCGGATAGCCTTCGCGTCTCAAAATGGTCTGGATGGCCTCGGCCACCACCACCCAATGATCCTGCAGTTCCTGACGGATGTTCTCCTCGTTGATGAGCAACTTGCCCAATCCGCGCAGCGTGGAACGGAATGCGATGAGCGTGTAACCCAACGGCACCCCGATGTTGCGCAGAACGGTGCTGTCGGTCAGGTCGCGCTGGAGGCGCGAAACGGGCAGTTTCTCTGCCAAGTGCGTGAACACGGCATTGGCCAGTCCGATGTTCCCCTCCGAATTCTCGAAATCGATGGGATTGACCTTATGCGGCATGGCCGAAGAACCGACCTCGCCTTCCTTTATCCGTTGCTTGAAGTGATCGTTGGCCACGTAGGTCCAGATGTCGCGGTCCAGGTCGAGCACAATGGTGTTGATCCTGCGCAGCGCATCGCACCAAGCGGCAATGTTGTCGTAGTGTTCGATCTGTGTGGTGGTCTGCGAACGCTTCAGTCCGAGGGTTCCGTTCACGAAGTTGTTGGCGAAGGAGACCCAATCGATGGTCGGGTACGCCACCTTGTGCGCATTGAAGTTACCGGTGGCGCCACCGAATTTCGCGGAATACGGAACGGCCAGCAACTGTGCCTTCTGCACTTCCAGTCGCTCCACAAAAACCATCATTTCCTTGCCCATGCGGGTTGGCGATGCGGGCTGTCCGTGTGTTCGCGCCAACAGCGGAATGTCCTTCCACTCCTCGGCCAACGATCTCAGCTTCGCGATGAGTTCGTCCAACAGCGGCAGATACACCTGCTCGGTGGCCTCTTTCATCATCAAAGGCGTGGCTGTGTTATTGATGTCCTGACTGGTAAGCCCGAAATGCACGAATTCCTTCTGCTCCCCGATGCCGAGGTCATCCATCTTCTCCTTGATGAGGTATTCCACCGCCTTCACATCGTGGTTGGTGGTCTTCTCAATTTCCTTCACGCGCAGCGCATCCGCATCCGATAGGTCGATGTAGATCTTTCGCAGCGTGCCGAACAGCGAATGGTTGAAACCGTTCAGTTGCGGCAGCGGCAGTTCGCAGAGGGCAATGAAGTACTCGATCTCCACCCGTACGCGGTAGCGTATCAGGGCAGCTTCAGAGAAGAAATCGGAAAGAGATTCGGTGTGTTTTCGATAGCGGCCATCTATCGGAGAAACGGCCGTAAGAACATTCAGTTCCATACGTGGTTAGTTAAAGCGCGAATTTAGCATTTTTGGGGCGCAACATTCTGGCCTGTGGAAGAGAGAATCAAGGTATCAGCAGTATCATACGCCAATTCGTATCCCTTCATTCATGGGCTGCAGCATCATCCCGTTCTCAACTCCATCGATCTGCAGCTCGATATGCCTTCCGATTGCGCGCGGAAACTATTGGACGGTGAGGTGGATCTGGGGCTCGTGCCTGTGGCGATCATCCCGCTTCTCAAGGAATCGCACATCATCTCCACCAAATGCATCGGTGCCGATGGCGCGGTGGAAACCGTGTGCCTGTTCAGCGAGGTTCCGCTGGATGAGATCGATACCATTCTGTTGGATTATCAGTCCAGAACCTCCGTACAGCTCGTTCAATACTTGGCGGAGAATAAGTGGAAGATTGCACCGCAATGGAAAGCTGCGGATGCCGATTTCATTTCGCAGATAAAGGGAAAGACCGCGGGTGTGGTCATTGGCGACCGCACGTTTCCGCTCCGCGGGAAGTTTCCGTATGTCTATGATCTGGCCGAAGAATGGAAGGAACACACCGGATTGCCGTTCGTTTTTGCCTGTTGGGTCAGCAACCGCGCGCTGCCAGAAGATTTTATTTCCGCCTTTGATGAGGCGCTCGAATCTGGGCTTAAAAACCGAGAAGAGGCCATCCGCCAAATGGCCAATGCCGACCACGGAATTCTGGTACGTTATGTGCAAGAGGTGATCAGCTATGATTTGGATGACAAAAAACGCGAGGCGATGAAACTTTTTCACCACTGGCTGAGTAAGTCATCATAAGGTGTTGAAACACCAACAACCAATACCGATTCTGGCTCAGATTGAATGAGTATTTTAGTCCCAAACGTATTGAACATGAGAACGATCTTCACGCTTGTTGCTGTGGCCATTTGCATGCTGGCAGCAGATTTTTCAGCTAATGCACAACTGCTCGGTGGCCCCGACAAGATCAAGATGATGCAGGCCAAATCCAGCATGACCGAGGGCGACTACAACGGAGCCATCCGCATTTACCGCGAGCTCTACACCGATAACGGGACGGATGGCATGCTCAACTGGCGCATGGCCGAATGCTATCTCGCCCTCAATCAAGGCAAGGATGCGCTGGCATACCTACAAAAAGCACGTGAGGCCGACCCGAACATTGATAAAGACCTTGAATACAACACGGCTTTGGCCCACCGCATGGAAAGAGAGCAGGAAGAGGCGCTCAAGCATTTGGATGCTTATTTGGCCAATGACAAGCTCTCGAAAGCAGATATTGAGAAGGCGAATGAGCTGAAAGCAAAATGCCAAACGACCATTGACCTGATGGCAAATCCTGTTGATGTGAAGATCACTTCTGCGGGCGATGGCATCAACACGGCCGATAACCACGAATATCATCCATCCGTTACTGCCGATGGCCGATTGATGGTGTTCACCTCACGAAGGTCCGATACGGAGGGAGGCACGCGTTACGAGGGCGACAATGATTGGTATGAGGATGTGTATATCAGTTATTGGAGTGACAGTCTGGACGGTTGGGCGCCAGCCGTTCCGATTCCTGGAGCCATCAACAATGATGGGCATGATGCCAACCTGAGCATTTCACCTGATGGGCGGCAGTTGTTCATTTTCAAGAATGAGAATTCGGGAGATATTTTCGTGGCGAAGACACGGATGAACAAGAATGCGAGCGATGCGATTGCTGACGGTTCGCCCGATGCGGCCAGATTGATGAGTTTGAACCGATGGTCAAAGGCCTATTCGCTGGGTAAGAACGTGAACAGCGGTTACTTTGATGGTGGCGCTTCGCTGACGGCAGACGGCAAAACCATTTACTTCATTTCCGAAAGACCGAGTGGAGGAAAAGGTAACGGTGACATTTGGATGGCCGAAGCCATTTCTACAACAGAATGGGGAAAAGCCGTGAACGTCAGTCCGCTGAACACCATTGAAGATGAGAAAAGCGTGTTTGTCGCCCCAGATGGCAAAACCCTGTTTTTCAGTAGTAAGGGTCACAAGAACATGGGCGGCTATGACCTGTTCAAGTCGGTACGGCAGGACGATGGCACATGGAGCGAACCGATGAACTTGGGTTACCCGATCAACACGCCTGGAGATGAATCGGAAATAACCGTGACAGCGGATGGCAAAACGGCCTACTACAGCACCAAGAGCAGCGCCAACGGCAAGTACGACATCATGAAGATCGATCTGAGCAACTACAACTTGATGGCACCTGCTAAGGTTGATGAATAATGCCAGAAGAAGAACCCAAGATTAGTAAATACAGCTGGATCTTTCAATGGATCTTCTGGTCCACGCTCATGATCTTGTTCATGGGTGTTGGTGAACCTCTTTACCACAACAAGCCGATAACTGCTTCTTCCTTGCTGCACGAGGCAATCCTTTGGATACCAGCGGGTTTGGTGTTTGCCTTGGTCAATTATTTCTTCAATAAGAGGAAGGAGAAAAAGAACGGCCAATAATTTATTTGGCTGCCGGATCGTAATCGGTATTGTCAGAAACCTTTTCCCACTCGCGGTCTTTCAATAGACTGTCCAGAAAGCGTTCGAAACCCAAAAGGTTGTCAGGTGGGCTTCTTCGGTCGATCACCTTTTTTCGGGTTCCATTAAGGTTTGCCTCGGTGATGCACGATGGGAAATCTGCGATCGGAGTAGGATAGAGGCTGTCCAGACCGAAGTAATCCGATTCTGTGATCTTCTTCTTGATGTCCTGAACATCTTCTGCGCTTATCAAGGTTCTATACGTTCCTACGTTCTCCACAAATCGTTTTCCCACATATTTCACTTCGCCATTGTCGAAGAAGGTTGCCTTGTACATGGGGCACTGACCATAGCACGCGGTGCGCTCAATGGATGCCAAAAGCTGTGGTTCGGTCTGCATGGTGGCCGGATTTTCCTTTGTTGTACCTGTACTCGTGGTGGTGTCCTTGTTGCTCTTGCAGCCGATGGCCGCGAAGGTCAGCGCAGCTATCGACAAACTCATCAGTAGTGGTCTCATAACATCAATTTTGTCCGGGCAACAGGCAAAAACCTGACCGATCCCGAATTATTTCTTCGGAGCCTGATAGCCGCGCTCTTTTGCCATGTCTTCCAAACGCTTTTGGAACCCGGATTTCTTCTGTGGTTTCTTCTTGTTCTCTTGAAGCTTTTTATGAAGCGCGTCCTCATCCACAAACTTCTTGAACGCGAAGTTCTGTGCAAACGTGATCATGTTGGCGAGGAAGTAATAGTAGCTCAACCCCGAAGCGTAATTGTTGAACCAACCGAGCATCATTACCGGCATCAGATACATCATCCATTTCATCTGATCCATCTGCGGGTTGGCCGCCTGCATGCTCATATTGAAACGCGTGTAGAAGATGGTAGAAATGGTCATCAGTAGCGTAAATAGACTTACGTGATCGCCATAGAATGGAATTTCAAATGGCAGGTTGAAAATGCTGTC
Source organism: Flavobacteriales bacterium (assembly GCA_016124845.1). Lineage (NCBI taxonomy): Bacteria > Pseudomonadati > Bacteroidota > Flavobacteriia > Flavobacteriales > Flavobacteriales bacterium. The sequence continues at coordinate 58,403 of WGMW01000016.1, read as the reverse complement.
GTAGCTACTGAGGTCATCGGCCCAAAGGAAACTCTGCTGACGCAACTCAATGGATGCTGGGAAGAACCGGAACATCGCAATAAGGATTGGCATCTGGAACAGCATTGGCAAACATCCGCCCAGCGGATTTACACCCGCTTTGCTGTACAGCGCCATGGTGGCCTGCTGCTTGGCCATCGGGTCGTCCTTTCCTTCAAATTTCTTGTTGATCTCATCGATCTCGGGCTTCAGCACGCGCATCTTGGCCGTACTCATGAAAGCCTTGTAGGTGAAAGGCATCAGCAGGAGTTTGATGGCCAATGTGAGAATGAGGATGATGATTCCATAGCCCAGTCCCGTGTCTTTCAGGAGGTTGAAAACTGGAATTACGGCAAAGCGGTTCACCCAACCGAAGATGCCCCAACCGAGCGGGATCATCTTTTCCAACCCGAGGTCGAATTTCTTCAACATGTTGTACTGGTTGGGGCCGTAGTAAACCTGCATGGCGAAATTCTCAACGGGACGATGTCCGTATGGAACCGTCAACTTTGCTTCGCAGGTCTTGACCACATCTTCCGATGCCTCGTCTTGAACTGTACTCAGGTCTGTGGAGGGAGCCCAGCCATCCTTAGCAATAAGTACCGTGCTGAAGAACTGCTGCTTGAATGCCACCCATTGCAAATCGGTCGAGATTGTTTCTTCATCGTCCGAACGCTCGGAAAGGTTATCCACATCCTCATCCATGTGCCGATAGTAAATGGTACTCTTGGACCTTTCGGTTTTCAGGCTCTTTTCCTGGTGAGGGAGATCATCTTTCCAATGGAGATCCAAGGTTGTGGCCGTACGCTCGATGACATCGTCAACACCCACAAAATTCATGTCGAAGTCGATCATGTAGGAATTCCCGGTAAGCGTGTACAGGTATTCGATGTACTTGTTGTCGCCAGCGTAAAGACGCATGCCCAGACTCTTCTTTTCATCACCTGTTACAGAAAAGCCTTTTGTGGTAGGTTCGAAGTAGAGTTCCTGTGTACTTATTCTTCTATTCTGTGCAAAGAAATCGAGGGAGAAACGGTTCTGTTCGCCTTCAAAAAGCAGTAGCGGTAGCGAATCGTAGGTCTGATATTTTTTCAGTTGAACCGAAAGCGGATAGCCTCCTTTTTTGCTAAGCGTGATCGCCAGCAGTTCATTCTCGATAACAACGGTTCCATCTTCGCCAGTAGCAGCATCACCAAATGCCCCGAACTGCTCTTGCAGGCGTACGCTCTTGGTCGAGTCATCCAACGCCATAAAGGCAACGGAATCTTTTTTCGCCTCTGCAACGGCTTCATCAATCACAGGTGCGTCCAAACGCTGTTGCGCCTCTTCGGCAGCAACGATGGAATCCTGCACACGTTTCGCTTCGGCACGCTCTTCTTCCGAAGGCATTTGCCACCATTGAAAACCGATGAAAATGAGCAGGATGAGGGTTAGCCCAATGGCTGAATTCTTATCCATTCCGACTTTTTAATTGGGCGGCAAAGTTAGGGTTTGATGCTTCAAACCCAACTTAACTTTTGATGCGTGAGGAATGTCCCTGTTGGTTCAGCACTTGAGTGCTGCGCCAACGAACTTGGCAAACAACGGATGCGGCTGTGCCACGGTACTCTTGTATTCGGGATGAAACTGAACTCCAATGAACCACGGATGTTCTTTCAGCTCCACGATCTCCACCAAGTTCGAATCTGGGTTGATGCCAGAGGCGATCATTCCTGCCTTTTCGTAGTCGTCCAAGTACTTGTTATTGAACTCATAGCGATGGCGATGGCGTTCTTTGATATTGGCTGTTCCGTAAACAGAATATGCCTTTGTGCCTTTCTTCAGCTTGCATGGATATGCACCCAAACGCATGGTGCCACCTTTTTTGGTCACCTTTTTCTGTTCTTCCATAATGGCAATGACAGGGTGCGTGGTCTTCGGGTTCATTTCGGTGCTGTTGGCATCTTTAAAACCAAGCACATTGCGACCGAATTCCACCACCGCGCATTGCATTCCCAAGCAGATGCCGAGGAAGGGAATGTTGTTTTCGCGGGCGTGTTGCACTGCAAGGATCTTTCCTTCAATTCCTCGGTCACCGAATCCAGGCGCAACCAAGATTCCTTTCAAGCCGCGAAGTTTCTGTGCCACATTGGTTGAATCAAGTTCTTCGCTATGGATCCATCTTACATCCACTTTGCATTCGTTCTCAACGCCTGCGTGGATCAGTGCTTCCGCGATGGATTTATACGCATCCTTCAACTCCACGTATTTCCCGATCAACCCGATTCGTACTTCAGATGTCGGGTTTTTCAGAATGCCGAGGAAATGTTTCCAGTTGGTCAGGTCCGGTTCATTCTTGGATGGCAGCTTCAACTTACTGATCACCACGGAATCCAACTTTTCCTTTAGCATCAAAAGTGGCACATCGTAAATGGTCTCCGCGTCTAGCGATTCGATGACCGCATTCTGAGTCACATTACAGAAAAGCGCAATTTTCTTACGCTGCTCGCGAGGTATCTTCCTGTCGGCACGGCAAACAAGAATATCGGGCTGCAATCCGCTTTCCAAAAGCGTTTTTACCGAGTGCTGCGTGGGCTTGGTTTTCAGCTCGCCCGAAGTGGCCAAGTATGGAAGCAGCGTCAAATGGATCACCAAATGATTGCCCGCGCCAACTTCCCAGTTGAACTGACGAACTGCCTCTATATAAGGTAGAGATTCGATGTCGCCCACGGTCCCACCGATTTCGGTGATCACAATATCGTACTTCCCGGTTTCGCCAAGCAGTTTGATCCTGCGCTTGATCTCGTCCGTGATGTGCGGGATCACCTGCACCGTCTTGCCCAGGAATTCGCCTTCGCGTTCCTTGTTGATCACCGTTTGGTAGATGCGGCCAGTAGTAACGTTATTGTCCTGACTTGTTGGAACACCCAGAAAGCGCTCGTAATGACCAAGGTCGAGGTCGGTCTCGGCACCATCATCGGTCACGTAGCATTCGCCATGCTCGTATGGGTTCAGTGTTCCCGGATCGACATTGATGTATGGGTCGAGTTTTTGGATGGTGACACGGAAACCGCGTGCCTGCAATAGTGTGGCCAAAGAGGCCGAAATAATTCCCTTTCCCAATGAGGATGTTACTCCTCCCGTCACAAAAATATACTTGGTTCCCGGCATCTCTTAAGGTGGTTCGTTTGGTTGATGTCCGGGGGACAAACATACGAATATCTGATGCCCGGAATGGTTGAAAATCCGGTTGATTATCAATGATTTTCAACAGCCCTGCGGGCGGAATAGATTCTTAGTTTAGCCCCACCATGAACCGTCAACAATTATTTCAGCAGATCCGGAAAAAGCGCAGTTTTCTGTGCATCGGACTTGATACTGATATTGCCAAGATCCCTGACCATCTGATGGGTTATCAGGATCCCATTTATGAGTTCAATAAACGGGTTATTGATGCAACGCATGACCTTTGCGTTGCCTATAAACCGAATACGGCTTTCTATGAAGCGTTCGGTTTTGAAGGTTGGCTTTCGCTGGAAAAGACCGTGCAGCATATTCCCGACAAGGTTCTGAAATTGGCCGATGCCAAGCGGGGCGATATCGGCAACACGACCAGAATGTACGCCCGCGGCTTTTTCAACCAGATGAATTTCGATGCGATCACACTATCACCTTACATGGGTTCGGATAGTGTGTTGCCGTATTTTCAGTACGAGGGTAAGTGGGTGGTGCTGTTGGCGCTTACATCCAACGAGGGCGCGGCCGATCTTCAGTACCTGAATACCGAGAACGGACAACTCTTTGAGTCGGTATTGCGGCAGGGGAAAGAATGGGGAACGGTGGACAATACCATGTTTGTGGTGGGTGCCACCAAAGCAACCATGCTCAAAAAGATCAGAAAGATCGTTCCCGACCATTTTCTATTGGTGCCAGGTGTTGGCGCGCAGGGTGGAAGCCTGACGCAAGTTGCCAAGTACGGCCTGAACGACCATTGCGGTCTGTTGGTCAACTCATCACGTGCCATCATCTACGCCAGCAAAGGCGAGGATTTCGCAGAGGCCGCCCGTGCCGAAGCACTCATTCTTCAGCAGCAGATGGAAGTGATCTTGGAAGAAGCGGGGCTTTTGTAAGCACCGAGACGCGTATTCTCCACGAAGCCACGCTTATAACAGCATGAAATTTTAGTTTTGTGTTGTCTAATTCGAAAATGGTAAACGATTTGGGAATATCTGTGCCAGATGAGATTGTGCTGAACAAGATTTACCTCATAAGAGGAGAGAAGGTGATGCTTGATAGGGATCTGGCTGAGCTTTACGGTGTAGAGACCAAGTACCTTAAACGACAAGTGAGGAGAAATGAGAATCGATTCCCTGTGGACTTTATGTTTCAGTTGGATGAAGATGAGTTTAAGGAATGGAGGAGTCAATTTGTCACCTCCAATTCTCCCGATACTATGGGATTGCGGTATGCACCGTTTGCATTTACAGAACAGGGTGTGGCCCAGTTGTCAAGTGTGTTGAACAGCGAACGGGCCATTGCCGTGAACATTCAGATCATCCGTCTATTTACCAGAATGCGAAAACTGATACTGAATAATCAGGACATTCTTGCTCAACTGGAACACATGCGCGAAAGAATGGCTGGACAGGATGAGCGCATTGACCTGATTTTCGAATACCTCAAACAGTTTGAAGAGAGCAAACAACAGGAAACAATTCAACAGAACCGAAGAAAGATCGGTTACAGACGCAACGATGGCGAATAGTCATTTGCTTCGGTCCGGGTTGAAAGAATCGCTGTAAACGGAGAAGCGCCCTTTGAATCTGTAAAGATGCTGAACACAGAAACGTGACATGAATTCTCCATCTTTACTCCATGCCTTTTCCCAAGGAAGAACTTCTACATCACATTTGGCAACATCGGCTGTTCAGCCAGAAAGACCTTAGAACAACCGAGGGACAGCCGTTGGAAATTCTTCGTCCTGGGGAATTGAACGCTGATGCGGGGCCTGATTTCCGAAATGCCAGAATAAAGGTTGGTGGTACGGAATGGGTCGGAAATGTGGAGGTTCACATCCGCAGTTCGGATTGGTTGCGGCACAACCATCAGCACGATGCCAATTACGCCAACATCATCTTACATGTGGTTTTTGAGGATGACCTGAAAGAGCCGTTGGGTCCGTTCTCAACCTTAGCGTTGAAACCACTTGTTTCCGATCAGATTCTGAGACGGTATGAGAACCTGAGCAGTTCTTCGGACGAACTCCCTTGTGGAAAACAGTTTTTGGAGGTATCCGAACTGGTTCGCAATGCATGGTTCGATTCGTTGCTGATCGGTCGGTTGCAACGCAAATCGGAGTGGATGCATGCGTTGGTGGATGAATGCAAGGGTGATCTGGAACAGGCGTTTATGATCGTGCTGTTCCGCGCGTTTGGGATGAAAGTGAATGCCGAACCGTTTGAAGAACTTGGCAAACGGACTTCTTGGAAAGTGCTGGCAAAACATCAGGACAACCCATTTCAATTGGAGGCTATTCTATTCGGCAATGCGGGTTTTTTGGAATCTCCTAAGGATGATCATCAGCGACAGCTGAAAAAGGAATTCGACTTTCTGAGACACAAATACGGTTTGCAACCGATGGATAAAAGTCGCTGGAAGTTTCTGCGCTTGCGTCCTGCCAATTTCCCGACCGTTCGGATAGCGCAGTTGGCAGCGCTGTTCCATCAGACAGGGGCGTTTTACAGATGGTTCTCTCAACAAGAAGAGAAAGTGAATCCGCAATTGCTAAAAGTGAATCCATCCGAATATTGGCGAACGCACTACAATTTCGGTTCAGAATCCAGCGTAAAACCGAAACCATTGGGCAACACCATGGCGCAGCATATTCTTATCAACGCGGTTGCTCCGTTCCTGTTCGTGTCTGCTCATCGCGAAGCAAAACCTGAACTGCAAGACCGTGCATTGGCCATCTTGCAGCAACTCCCAGCCGAAAGGAACGTCAAGGTAAATGCGTTCGCAGATCAGGGTTTACAGGTGGATAACGCGGCCGAATCGCAGGCGCTTATTGAACTCAAAACCAATTTCTGCGACCTCAAAAAATGTTTAATTTGCAGCATCGGTGCCAATATTCTTAAGAGGGAATTATGAGTTCTGAGGAGAAAAACAAGGTTGTTTCGCTGTTCGAATTTCAACTTTTCGGGGTGTGCTCGTGGCTGGGCGACAAGCTCGGTATCAAGGCCACCAGCATCCGCATGTATTTCATTTATCTGTCGTTCTTCACGTTCGGCAGTCCGATCATCGTTTATTTCATCGCTTCGTTCATCCTCGAACACAAGCACTATTTCAAACCTACCTTGCATAAGCGAAGTAGTGTTTGGGATCTCTGACGAATCCGTTTCTTTAGTGCCGCTATGAAACGAATGCGGTCCATCTACTTCCCGTTTGCCATCATTCTGGCGCTCTTCGTTACAGGCGTGGTGGGGTTCATGTTTCTGGAGCACTACGATTTTTTCGAGGCGCTTTACATGACCGTCATTACCATTAGCACGGTGGGTTTCAATGAGGTAAGGCCGCTGACGCATGAAGGACGGATCTTCACCATATTTCTCATACTGGGCAGTTTCGGTACATTCGCGTACACCATCACGGAGGTCACCAGATATGTGATCGATGGCGAATTCAGAAGACTGCTATTACACATTCGCGTGGACCGATCCATCAATAAATTGAAAAATCATACGATCATTTGCGGCTACGGGCGCAACGGTAAACAGGCGTATCAGACCTTGGCCGAACATGGAGAGCATTGCGTAGTGGTGGAAAAGGACAAGGCCATCATCTCCGATCTGATGGAAGCAGATAAGATCCTTTATGTGGAAGGCGATGCTACGCAGGATGAGGTGTTGATGCGTGCGGGAATCAAAGATGCGCGTGCGCTGATCTCGGCACTTCCGAACGATGCGGATAATTTGTTTGTGGTGCTTACAGCGCGGGTCAATAATCCGAACATCAAGATCATCAGCCGAGCATCGGAGGACAATTCAGATACCAAGCTCCGACATGCGGGAGTAAATAACGTCATCATGCCCGACCGTGTCGGAGGTGCGCACATGGCGCAGCTGGTGGTAAAACCCGATGTGGTGGAGTTCATTGACCTGCTCATCGGTCAATCAACGGTCGAGACGCATATTGAAGAGATTCCGTGTCAGGCCTTGCCGAAAAGTTATTTCGGTAAGAGCATCATGGATCTGGATGTGCGTAAAAAGTGGGGAGCAAACATCGTTGGATTCAAGACCGAGGATGGCGAATATGTGTTCAATCCAACCCCTGACACCCTCATTCAGAAAGGGTCAAAACTGTTTGTTCTCGGTACGTTCGAAGAGATCAAGAACATGAAAAACGATATAACCAAAAATTGACGTGAAGAAGATTCTGGTTACAGGTTCCAACGGATTGTTGGGGCAGAAACTCGTTTACAAACTCAAAGTCCGCGATGACGTAGAACTCATTGCCACCGCTCGTGGTGAGAATCGACTGCTCGATCAATCGGGCTACACCTATTTTTCCATGGATATTTGTGAGCGAGCGGATGTTGACAGGGTCATCGACCAGGTAAAACCCGACCATATCATTCACACAGCCGCTATGACGCAGGTGGACGACTGCGAACTCGACCATGAGGCATGCGACCGTGCAAATGTGGATGCCGTTCGGTACATCGTGGATGCGGCTGAGCGCAACGATTGCCATTTGGTACACATTTCCACCGATTTCATTTTCAATGGCAAAGAAGGTCCGTATGATGAGGAAGGCGTTGCCGATCCGCTCAGCTATTATGGAATGGCAAAATGGAAAGGCGAGCAGATCGTTCAGAAAAGCAAGCTGCGTTGGGCCATTCTTCGTACCGTTCTCGTTTATGGAATCGTGGATAATATGAGCCGTTCCAATATTGTGCTTTGGGCAAAGGGCGCGTTGGAGAAAGGGAATCCCATCAATGTGGTTGATGACCAGTTCCGCTCACCGACCCTGGCAGAAGACCTTGCAGATGGATGTATTTTAGCTGTTGAGAAGAATGCCACAGGAATTTACAACGTTTCAGGGAAGGATCAAATGTCAATTGTGGAATTGGTGCGTACTGTGGCCGATTATTATGGTTTGGATAAAAGCCTCATCAATCCAGTTTCATCCGAAACGCTCAATCAACCCGCCAGGCGACCACCTGTCACGGGATTCATTCTTGATAAGGCAAGACGCGAACTCGGTTACGATCCGCACAGTTTTGTGGAAGGCATTGCTTTGATGGAAAAGCAGATGGAGGCCATGAAGGGCTGAGTTTGTTTCACAGAGATTTCTTGAGAAAGAGAGTGACACAGAGGGTTTGCCAAGCATTTTACACCAAGACGTCTCTGCGCATCTCACCATCTCCATCATCATCTCGGTGCAATAACCGCAAGGCATCCGACCAAACCGTTACATTTGTCCTTAACCATCTTTTCAACCAAGAATAACACAAACTTTATGAAGCAACTATTTGCACTTTTTACAGCAACCTTGGCACCCATGTTCACCTTTGCGCAGGACGCAATGGGTTTGGACGAAAAGATCGACTACTACTTCGGTGTCGCCACAGGTTGGTTTGTCGAAGCCATCTTCTACCAGATTCCATTCACAGACGACATTAAAGTGTTCTGGGTTCTGTTTCCGCTCATTTTGGGGGCGTTGTATTTCACTGTGGTTTTCAAAGTTCCTGGGCTTCGCTTGTTCGGAGTGGCCGTGAACACCGTTCGTGGCAAGTACGAGCACGTGGAAGAATTGCCGTCTGACCTGAACATAGTTGGAGGAGACGAACCCGATACCATCCGTGTGGAAGGTGCCGATGGCGAAGTGAATCACTTTCAGGCGCTTACGGCAGCATTGTCAGCAACGGTTGGCCTTGGAAACATTGCTGGAGTGGCCGTGGCCGTGGCCATCGGAGGTCCGGGTGCCACGTTTTGGATGATTCTTGCTGGACTTCTCGGCATGTCGTCCAAGTTTGTAGAATGTACCCTTGGTGTCAAATTCCGTGAGGTAGATGCCAACGGCCGTGTGTACGGAGGTCCGATGTATTACCTCTCCAAAGGACTCTCTCTGAAGAACATGGCGGGTCTTGGAAAAGTGTTGGCAACTCTTTTCGCCATCATGTGCGTGGGCGGTTCGTTCGGTGGCGGTAACATGTTCCAGTCCAATCAGGCGGCAAGCATTTTCCTCAATTCCATTGGAGTTGAGTCAGCTTACGGAGGAACTGTCTTCGGAATAATCCTCGCAGCACTGGTGGCCGTGGTCATCTTGGGTGGTATTCAGCGTATCGCATCGGTTACCGAGAAGATCGTACCGTTCATGGCGGTCATTTACGTGGGTGCCGCGCTCGTTATCATCTTCATGAATGCCGAGCACATTCCAGCCGCATTTTCGGCCATTTTCAGCGGAGCTTTTACAGGAGTTGGTATTGCAGGTGGTGCGGTCGGAGTGCTCATTCAAGGCTTCCGCAGGGCGGCCTTCTCCAATGAGGCCGGAATCGGCTCGGCCGCCATTGCTCACTCGGCCGTTAAGACCAAGCATGCGGCTTCCGAGGGCATCGTGGCCTTGCTCGAACCATTTATAGACACCGTGGTCATCTGTACCATGACAGCCCTTGTCATCGTGATTTACAACATTAATGGGTTGTTTGAGTACGGAAATGCAGATGGAAATGCGGTTATCGATGGGGTGGGAACACTCTCAGGGGTCGATCTGACGACTCACATTTTCGATAGTGCCATCCCACATTTCTCTTATGTGCTTACGGTGGCCGTGGTGCTGTTCGCCTTCTCTACTATGATCTCATGGTCGTATTACGGCCTACAATCCTGGACATTCCTCTTTGGAAAGACCCGCACCAACGAGATCGTGTACAAGGTCCTTTTCTGCCTCTTTGTCATTGTCGGTGCAGCATCCAACATGGGCAACGTGCTCGGCTTCTCCGATGCCATGATCTTTGCCATGATGGTCCCTAACATGATCGGTCTCTTCCTCCTCGCCCCATACGTCAAGCAAGAGTTGGGCAGGTACCTCGAGGCAATAAAAGGGAAATAACGTTTCCACATTATTGAATAATTCATAAACTTTGTTTCTGTTAAATCAGGAACATGGTACCAGACTGGTTCAAGGAATACCTTTCCTTTCACAAAAGCGAGCGGAACGCCATTATCGTTCTGATAGTTTTTCTTATTGGATTGATCGGTTTCAACATGTGCCAACGTTTATTCTATAAAGACGATTGGCAGGAAGTACGTCTCAAGTTCGGCCCTCAGATATTGGCGTTTGTTGAGAAAACCGATTCGTTGGAGGAAAAAGAGGACGATCACAAGCCTTGGATTCCAGAAACAAGGGAGCTGTTTGCTTTCGATCCCAATACATTGGACAGTATAGGTTGGGTAGCGTTGGGTTTCAGCCCCAAACAGGCCGCTTCCATCATCAACTATAGGAATGCAGGAGCTATTTTCCTAAAACCGGAAGATCTCAAGAAACTCTTTGTGGTGGATGACGAACGTTACGAAGAACTCAAACCCTATGTCGAGATCCAAGAACTTCCAGAAGAATCACCCAAGTTCGAAACGCCACCTAAATGGCAGAAACCCAAATACGAACCGATCGTGGTGGAACTCAATTCGGCAGATTCTACCGAGTTGGTGAAACTGAAAGGCATTGGTCCATCCTATTCCAAGCGCATCATCAAGTACCGCGATATGCTTGGTGGCTACGTTTCAAAGGAGCAGTTGCTCGAAGTTTATGGAATGGATTCTGCCCGTTTCCTCCCAATTCTGGAAAGCCTTCAGTTGGATACAACCATCCGCCAACGAATCAACATCAACACGGCCGAAGCCAAAGAACTTGCGCATCATCCATACATCGATTGGAATCAGGCCAAGGCCATCGCCAACTACAGGAAGCAGCATGGCAATTACACCGATCTCAACCAGATCAAAAAGATCCATCTCATAAACGAGGAAGTATTTGGCAGACTGAAACCATACTTGACGGTAGAGTAATTTGGCCTTGGCTGTGCTATTCGCTGATGGCCCTTCGCTATTCCCTCAAGTTATTGTAAAATTGCAGCCTGCTGTAAAACACGCATGCTCCAAACCCGCATTAAAGACGCCATTCGCGATGTTCCGGATTTCCCCAAACCGGGAATTCTGTTCAAGGACATCACTCCTATATTACTGGATTATCAATTGTGTGCAGAGATTGCGGAAAGCATCGCCACGCAAGTGGCCGATTGGAAAGTTGATGCCATTGTTGGGGTCGAAAGTCGCGGTTTCCTTTTTGGGATGATGGTGGCGCAAGCGCTCAAAGTACCTTTCATTCCGGTCCGCAAAGCGGGAAAACTCCCTTACCAGACCATCTCGCATGAATACGAATTGGAGTACGGAACGGCCAAAGTGGAAATGCACACCGATGCCATCCAACCAGGTTGGAATGTGCTCATCCATGATGACCTCTTGGCTACGGGTGGAACAGCCTGCGCAGCTGCAGAACTCATTCAGAAACAGAACGGAACGGTGGCAGGCTTTGCCTTCATCGTAACCCTCGATTTCCTCAATGGCAGGGAAGAATTGAATCGCTACTCAAATAACTTTAACAGCCTTGTCAACTACTGATGTTTCGGTATTCGTCATATTCGCAATCAATTCGAAATTCGTAACAGTACAACAAGGCTAAATTTAGAACTGAACCTAACATGGATTTTTCACAGAGCGAAAGCCAAAAGATGATCGCAGACATGTGTCGCGATTTTGCCGAGAAGAACATCCGTCCAAAAATGATGGAATGGGATGAATCGCAGGAATTCCCCGTTCCTCTTTTCAAAGAAATGGGCAAGTTGGGGCTAATGGGCATTTTGGTTCCAGAGGAATATGGTGGCGCGGGCCTTAGCTATTTCGAGTACGTAACTGCATTGACCGAGATCAGTAGCGTTTGCGGAAGTATCGGCCTTTCGGTGGCTGCACACAACTCACTATGTACTGGCCACATACTTCAGCATGCCAACGAGGAACAGAAGAAAAGATGGCTACCAAAATTGGCCACGGCCGAGTGGATCGGTGCTTGGGGTCTTACCGAGCACAACACAGGTTCAGATTCTGGAGGCATGGCCACCACGGCCGTGAAGGATGGGGAATACTGGGTGATCAATGGAGCCAAAAACTTCATCACGCATGCGATTTCTGGAGACATCGCAGTAGTGATGACCAGAACGGGAGAGAAAGGAGATTCGCACGGAATGACCGCATTCGCAGTAGAAAAAGGAACACCGGGTTTCTCTTCAGGTAAGAAAGAGAACAAGTTGGGAATGCGTGCATCAGAAACCGCAGAGCTGATCTTCCAAGATTGCCGCGTACACGAAAGCAACATGATCGGTCAGGAAGGTGAAGGATTCATCCAAGCAATGAAAGTGCTGGATGGAGGCCGAATCTCTATTGCCGCTCTTTCACTCGGAATTGCACGCGGTGCAATCCACGCAGCAACCAAGTATGCCAAGGAGCGCGAGCAGTTCGGACAACCGATCGCGAATTTCCAAGCCATCGGATTCAAACTTGCAGACCTTTATACAGAATATGAAGCAGCTGAGTTGTTGACCTTTCAAGCTGCTGACCTCAAGAACCGAGGTGAAAAAGTGACCACCAAATCCGCGATAGCGAAATACTACGCTTCGGAGGTTGCTGTAAGAGCAGGAAATGAGGCGGTTCAGATCTTCGGTGGCTATGGCTACACCAAGGATTTTCCAGCAGAGAAATACTATCGTGACAGCAAGCTTTGCACGATCGGTGAAGGAACGTCTGAGATTCAGAAACTCGTTATCGCAAAGAATATTCTGAAAGGGTAGTTCGATTCATTGAAAAAGTTATCTTTGCAGCCCATTTTGAACAAAAGGAGGTAAAAGACATGTTGATCATTCCAGTTAAAGAAGGCGAGAGCATCGAAAGAAGTTTGAAGAAATTCAAGCGTAAGTTTGACAAAACAGGTGCTATGCGCGAACTGCGAAACAGAAAGGAATACACGAAACCTTCTGTGGCCCGCAGAACAGAGATCAAAAAAGCTGCATACGTTCAGTCTTTGAGAAAAGAAGAAGAGTAGTCTTCATTTTCAGCCAACGCTGAAACAAATCATACAAATTCCAGTTAGACAAGTACTGACTGGAATTTTTTTATGGAGAAGATCGTAGCGGGGTTCATAGATTACATCCAGAAGGAAAAACGATTTTCCCAGCACACGGTTCTTGCTTATCAAAAGGACCTTGAGCAGTTCCTCCACCACATCTCAGAGAATCTTCAGATCACTTCCATTGAGGAGGTCGATCATCACGACATCCGCTCCTGGATCGTTTCCATTTTGGAGGATGAGAAACTTCAGGCAACAACGGTAAACCGCAAAATTTCCTGTCTGCGGTCATTTTATAAGTATATGGTGCGAAATGGCATTGTGGTCAAAAACCCGATGGCGCGCATCACATCTCTCAAAACCAAAAAGAAACTCCCACTTTTTCTGGAGCAGGCGCAGATGGAGAATCTGCTCGATCGCATGGAATTCGGGGAGGGCGTGGAAGGCGTACGCGACAAGTTGCTGATCGAGTTGCTCTATTGCACGGGAATGAGACGGGCAGAACTAATCGGTCTACAGCTGGCAAATGTTAATAAATCTAAAAACGAGCTGAAGGTTCTCGGAAAGCGAAATAAGGAACGGATCATCCCGTTAACCTCGCAAATGATCGACCTTGTACATGCATATCGTCAACTTGTCGAACAGCAGTTTTCGACTTCAGATTCAAGCAAGTATCTGTTGATTGACGACCACGGAAATCAGATGTCGGAAGGATTTGTTTATCGAAAAGTGAATAAGTACCTTCGATTAGTAACCACCATTGGAAAGAAGAGTCCACATATTCTCAGGCACACGTTTGCAACCCACATGCTCAATAATGGGGCAGACCTCAATGCCATTAAAGAGTTGCTCGGCCACGCCAATCTTTCCGCAACACAGGTGTACACACACAATACAATTGAGAAGTTAACGCAGATTTATAAACTCGCCCATCCACGGGCATAAATGAAGAATGTCATGAAAGTTAAGATCCAATCCATTCATTTTGATGCAGACGTCAAATTGTTGAACTTCATTGAGAGCAAAGTAGGGAAGTTGAACACCTACAGTAATTCGATCATCGATGGAGAAGTGTTCCTCCGTTTGGATAAAAGCAGTTCGCACGAGAACAAGATCGCGGAGATAAAGCTATTGGTGCCAGGTAATGACCTGTTTGCCAAGCGCCAATGCAAAACATTTGAAGAGGCCACGGATCTGGCCGTTGAGGCCTTGAGAAGGCAGCTTAAGAAGCAAAAGGCCAAGGAGGTTCATTGAGCTACTCGGCAATGGCTGACAAGCCATTGTTAGAAAAATCCGATGCGTAAATTTTTCGCATCGGATTTTTTTGTTGTTCGATGTAGAAAATGCTTACATTTGCAGTCCTTTTTCGAGGGGGTTGTATGTGCTAAAAACGCTGTAACCCGCATGAATAAAGGAAAAGAGGCCAAAAGCCGGTGTAGCTCAGCTGGCCAGAGCAGCTGATTTGTAATCAGCTGGTCGGGGGTTCGAATCCCTCCACCGGCTCGTTCTTTGAAAAATTAGGCTGGGGAGATACTCAAGCGGCCAACGAGGACAGACTGTAAATCTGTTGGTTTTTACCTTCGAAGGTTCGAATCCTTCTCTCCCCACCAGAAAGAAAAAAGCGGGAGTAGCTCAGTTGGTAGAGCATTAGCCTTCCAAGCTAAGGGTCGCGAGTTCGAATCTCGTCTCCCGCTCATTTTTCGAAAAACCCCGAAGCTGTGGGGGTGTGAAAGCCGATGTAGCTCAGGGGTAGAGCGCTTCCTTGGTAAGGAAGAGGTCAGGGGTTCAATTCCCCTCATTGGCTCTGCATAATTCGGAAGAGGCGAGAGAGAAATAGTTTTAGTAAGTAATCAGTAACATAAATAAATAACCCAAATTAATCTTTAACCATGGCCAAAGAAACCTTTGATCGTTCTAAGCCGCATGTTAACATTGGTACTATCGGCCACGTTGACCACGGTAAAACAACCTTGACAGCTGCCATCACCAAAGTATTGGCTGATGCCGGTCTGTCTGAGGCAAGAAGTTTTGATTCTATTGATAACGCTCCTGAAGAAAAAGAGCGTGGTATCACCATCAATACTTCGCACGTAGAATACTCTACTGCTAATCGTCACTATGCTCACGTTGACTGTCCAGGTCACGCTGACTACGTTAAGAACATGGTTACTGGTGCTGCACAGATGGACGGTGCCATCCTTGTTTGTGCTGCTACTGATGGTCCAATGCCACAGACCCGCGAGCACATCCTTCTTGCCCGTCAGGTAAACGTTCCAAGAATCGTTGTGTTCTTGAACAAGTGCGACATGGTGGATGATGAAGAGCTTTTGGAGCTTGTGGATATGGAAGTTCGTGAACTTCTTTCTTTCTACGAGTACGATGGCGACAACACTCCAGTTATCCAAGGTTCTGCTTTGGGTGCACTGAACGGTGAGCCTAAGTGGGTTGATACTGTAATGAAGTTGATGGAAGCTGTTGATTCTTGGATCGAGATTCCAGAGCGTGAAGTTGATAAGCCATTCTTGATGCCAGTTGAGGACGTGTTCTCAATTACTGGTCGTGGTACTGTTGCAACAGGAAGAATCGAAACAGGTGTTATCAATACAGGTGATGCTGTTGAGATCCTTGGAATGGGTGAGGAGAAGTTGACCTCTACCATTACTGGTGTTGAGATGTTCCGTAAGATCCTTGACAGAGGAGAGGCTGGAGACAACGTTGGTCTTCTTCTTAGAGGTATTGATAAAACTGACATCAAGCGAGGTATGGTTATCGCTAAGCCAGGTTCTATCACTCCACATACAGAGTTCAAGGCTGAGATCTACGTTCTTAAGAAAGAAGAAGGTGGTCGTCACACTCCGTTCCACAACAAATACCGTCCTCAGTTCTACGTGCGTACAACTGACGTAACTGGAGAGATCTTCCTTCCAGAAGGACAGGAGATGGTAATGCCTGGAGATAACTTGACAATCACTGTTAAGTTGATCGTGCCAGTAGCTATGAACGTGGGTCTACGTTTCGCTATCCGTGAGGGTGGTAGAACTGTAGGTGCAGGTCAGATCACTGAGATCCTTAAGTAAGGAGCAGATAATAACTGATGGTGAAAAGGTGTCCCGACTTGTCGGGATGCCTTTAGCCGTCAATAAACGGGTGTAGCTCAGTTGGTAGAGCACTGGTCTCCAAAACCAGGTGTCGGGAGTTCGAGTCTCTCCTCCCGTGCGAAGAAGAAAGAACAATGCACGAGAAAGACGAGAAGTTTATCCTGAGCGAAGTCGAAGGAAGTCTCTCCTCCCGTGCGAAGGGGAATAGTATTGGCGTGAGAATATCAAGAAGTTGATCTCCCGTTTTTAGGAAAGAAAGGAAATGGCAAACATCATTACATACGTAGAAGAGTCTTACAATGAGCTGATGACCAAGGTGTCTTGGCCAACTTGGGCCGAGTTGCAGAACAGCACTTTGATCGTGGCGGTTGCATCGGTGATCATTGCAGTAATGATCTTCTTGATGGATTTCATTTTCGGTATCAATGGTGGACAAGACTCCGTTTGGAAAGGAGTGTTAGGATTCTTCTATGAGCTATTCTGATCAAACTGAAGTAAAGACAAGGATGAGCGAGAGCAGCAAAAAGTGGTACGTGGTACGGGCCGTTAGCGGTCAGGAGAACAAGGTGAAGGATTACATCGAGGCAGAAATTCAGCATGCTGGAATGTCCGACCATGTTGCGCAGGTGCTTATTCCCAAAGAGAAGGTGTTTCAGATAAGAAACGGCAAGAAGGTAAGTAAGGAGAGAAGTTTCTTCCCCGGTTACATTCTTATAGAGGCCGATCTTATTGGAGAGATTCCTCACATCATTAAAAACATAACAGGAGTGATCGGGTTTCTTGGTGAGACCAAAGGCGGTGCTCCGGTTCCATTGCGTCAGTCAGAGGTAAACCGAATCCTCGGAAAAGTGGATGAGTTGGCCGAGAGCGATGAGGAAATGAATATTCCTTTCATCATTGGCGAATCTGTAAAAGTGATCGATGGTCCGTTCAACAGTTTCAGCGGAATCATCGAAGAGATCAATGAAGAGAAGAAGAAGCTCAAGGTTATGGTGAAGATCTTCGGAAGGAAGACACCATTGGAACTGAGCTACATGCAAGTAGAAAAAGAGTAAACCAAGGATATTACAGCGTTTTGACTTTAGAATGCTTCCCCCAACGCTGTCTATCATATAAATAGTTCAAACAACAAAAGTTAAACATGGCAAAAGAGATAAGCGCATTGATCAAGCTCCAGATTCGGGGTGGTGCGGCTAATCCTTCTCCGCCTGTAGGACCTGCATTGGGTGCCAAGGGAGTCAATATTATGGACTTCTGTAAGCAGTTCAATGCTCGTACTCAGGATACTCCGGGAAAGGTTTTGCCGGTGGTGATCACGGTGTTCGCGGACAAGTCGTTCGAGTTCGTGGTCAAAAAACCCCCTGTAGCTGTCTCAATCAAAGAGGCGATCAAGCTCAAGTCAGGTTCTGCTGAGCCTAACCGTGCGAAAGTCGGTAAGATCACAGTAGACCAGATCAAAGCTATCGCTGAAGAAAAACTGCCTGACATGAACTGTTTTACTGTTGAATCTGCCATGCATATGATCGCTGGAACAGCGCGTAGCATGGGAGTGACTGTGAACGGAAAACTTCCAGAAAAAGTTTAAGAAAATGGCACTTACTAAGAATAGAAAGAAAGCCCTTGAGCTTGTGGAAGCGGACAAGACTTACACACTCAACGATGCAGCAGGACTGTTGAAACAAATGCCCGCTCCGAAGTTCGATGCTTCGGTCGATCTGGCCGTAAGGCTCGGTGTCGATCCAAGAAAAGCGAACCAAATGGTGCGTGGTGTTTGCAGCCTGCCACATGGTACAGGAAAATCAGTAAGAGTTCTTGCGCTTTGTACTCCAGACAAGGAGGAAGAAGCGAAGGCTGCCGGTGCTGACTTCGTTGGACTTGACGAATATCTCGACAAGATCAAAGGGGGATGGACCGATGTAGATGTTATAGTAACCATGCCAACAGTTATGGCCAAGCTGGGTCCGTTGGGTAGAGTATTGGGTCCCCGTGGCCTTATGCCAAACCCAAAGGCGGGAACAGTGACCATGGACATTGGTAAGGCGGTTTCGGATGTAAAGGCCGGAAAGATCGACTTCAAAGTTGATAAGTATGGAATCGTTCATGCAGCCATCGGTAAAATGTCTTTCTCGGAAGACAAGATCGTTGACAATGCAACTGAGTTGATCCAGACGCTTCTCAAACTGAAGCCATCTGCGGCCAAAGGAACCTACATTAAAAGTATCGCTCTTTCTGGGACAATGACCCCAGGTGTTAAGGTCGATGTGAAATCAGTAAGTTAATTAAGGTAAGCAACTAAGAACAATGACCAAAGACGAGAAAAATCAAGCGATTGATGCTCTGGTAGCAGATCTTACTGCCACGCCTAATTTTTACTTGGCTGACATATCAGATCTTGATGCAGAGAATACGTACAAGCTTCGTGCAGCGGCATTCAAGCGCCAAGTAGGTATCAAAGTGGTTAAGAACACCCTTCTGAAAAAAGCTCTTGAAAGAGTTGAAGGCGACTTCTCTCCGCTTTATGATATACTGAAAGGCAACACTTCAATTCTGCTTTCTGAGACGGGAAATGCTCCGGCAAAACTCATCACAGAATTCAGAAAGAAGAGCGATCGTCCTGTATTGAAAGGAGCTTGGGTAGGCGAAAGCATCTATTTGGGTGATGGAAGTCTTTCTGCACTTGAGAACATCAAGTCGAAAGAAGAAGTTATCGGAGACATCATCGGACTTCTGCAGTCTCCTGCGAAGAACGTTATCTCCGCGCTTCAAACACCTGGAAGAAACATTGCCGGAATACTACAGACACTTGCCGAAAAAGGCGAATAATCGCCACATCGGTTACCAATCAATTAATCTAAAGTCAAACACGAATAACAATTAAATAAAATGGCAGATCTTAAAGAATTCGCAGAACAGCTCGTTAGCCTTTCTGTAAAGGAAGTGAACGAACTTGCGCAGATACTTAAAGACGAATACGGTATCGAGCCTGCTGCTGCTGCAGTAGCTGTTGCTGGCCCAGCGGCCGGTGGTGGTGAAGCTGGTGGTGGTGACGAGAAAACTGAATTCGATGTTATCCTTACATCAGCTGGAGCTTCTAAGCTTGCAGTTGTGAAATTGGTGAAAGAGCTTACAGGTCTTGGTCTTAAAGAGGCTAAGGAACTTGTTGATGGAGCTCCTAAGCCAGTTAAGGAAGGCGTTTCTAAGGAAGAGGCTGAAGCTCTTAAAACTCAACTTACTGAGGCCGGAGCTGAAGTTGAGCTTAAGTAATCTCACTTCTTAGACCTTTCAGGTTGAGGCCAGCCGCGTAAAAGCGCGGTTTGGCCTCGGCCTATTCCTGTTTACAGATAACACATTTCACAAACCTCTAAATTCAAGACCTTGGCGCTGAACACAAAATCCGGACGAAAGAATTTCGCTTCCACAAAAAACCAGGTAGATTATCCTGACTTCTTAGAGATACAGCTCAAGTCTTTTAAAGATTTTTTCCAGCTGGAGACAACTCCAGAGAACCGACACAACGAAGGTCTGTTCAAGGTGTTTGCGGAGAACTTCCCGATCACTGATACACGCAACAACTTCGTGTTGGAGTTCTTGGATTACTTTATAGACCCACCACGCTACTCGATAGAAGAGTGCATTGAAAGAGGACTGACGTACAGCGTTCCTCTAAAAGCCAAACTGAAACTTTACTGTACAGATCCCGAACACGAGGACTTTGAGACCATTGTTCAGGATGTGTATTTGGGAACCATCCCATACATGACACCGAAAGGTTCATTTGTGGTAAACGGTGCCGAGCGTGTGATCGTATCGCAGCTTCACCGTTCTCCAGGTGTGTTCTTCGGACAGAGCTACCACGCAAACGGTACCAAATTGTACTCTGCGCGTGTCATTCCGTTCAAAGGTTCTTGGATAGAGTTTGCAACAGACATTCACGGTGCGATGTATGCGTATATCGACCGTAAGAAAAAGCTTCCTGTTACCACGCTATTGAGAGCGATCGGTTACGAGAGCGATAAAGACATCCTTGAGATCTTTGGGCTTGCTGATGAAGTAAAAGTGAGCAAGGCCGGATTGGCAAGGGTAAAAGGCCGCAAGCTGGCCGCAAGGGTTCTCCGTTCATGGGTTGAGGATTTCGTAGATGAGGATACTGGAGAGGTTGTATCCATCGAACGAAATGAGGTGATCCTTGATCGTGAGACCATCATTGAAAAAGAACACATCGACCTTATCCTCGAGGCAGGCGTGAAGAGCATCATTCTTCACCGCGAGGAAGTGAATGCGGCAGATTTCGCCATCATTTACAACACACTTGCCAAGGATACTTCGAACTCCGAGAAAGAAGCGGTGGAGCACATCTACCGTCAGCTGCGTAATGCAGAACCACCAGATGAGGAAACAGCGCGTGGTATCATCGACAAGCTGTTCTTCTCTGACAAGCGTTATGATCTTGGAGAAGTAGGTCGTTTCCGTATCAACAAAAAACTTGGTCTTGACATACCAGAAACCGAGAAGGTTCTGACCAAGCAGGATATCATTTCCATCATCAAGCATTTGATCGAGCTGATCAATTCGAAGACCGATGTGGATGATATTGACCACTTGAGCAACAGACGTGTACGTACCGTTGGTGAGCAGTTGTATGCACAGTTCGGAGTTGGTCTTGCACGTATGGCAAGAACCATCCGTGAGCGTATGAACGTTCGTGATAACGAGGTTTTCACACCGATCGATCTGATCAACGCGAAGACCCTTTCTTCTGTTATCAACTCATTCTTCGGAACCAACCAGCTATCTCAGTTCATGGATCAGACGAATCCACTTTCTGAGGTAACTCACAAGCGTAGAATGTCGGCACTCGGGCCTGGTGGCCTTTCTCGTGAAAGAGCTGGTTTCGAGGTTCGTGACGTTCACTACACGCACTACGGACGTCTTTGTACCATTGAAACACCAGAAGGACCGAACATCGGTCTTATCTCATCTCTTTGCGTTTACGCGAAGGTGAACAAGCTTGGATTCATCGAAACACCATACCGTAAGGTACAAGATGGTAAGGTGAGCCTGAAAGACGATGTTGTTTACTTGAGTGCTGAGGACGAAGAGCAGAACGTAATTGCGCAGGCAAACGCTCCTGTAAATGAGAAAGGAGAATTTGAGAGCGATCGTATCAAGGCGCGTTTGGAAGGTGATTTCCCTGTGGAAAACCCAAGCAACTTGAACTTGATGGACGTTGCTCCTAACCAGATCGCATCTATTGCTGCATCATTGATTCCATTCTTGGAGCATGATGATGCGAACCGTGCGTTGATGGGCTCGAACATGATGCGTCAGGCAGTTCCATTGTTGAGAGCTGAGGCTCCAATTGTGGGAACAGGCCTGGAGCCATTGGTTGCGCGCGACTCTCGCGTGTTGATCAATGCTGAGAAGGATGGAGTTGTTGAGTACGTTGATGCGAACAAGATCCAGATCCGTTACGAGCGCAACGATCTTGAGAAACTGGTAAGTTTTGAGGATGACCTGAAGACGTACAACTTGGTGAAGTTCCAGAAGACCAACCAGAGTACTACTATGAACCTGAAACCGATCGTTCGCAAGGGCGAGAAAGTGAAGGAAGGTCAGGTGCTTTGCGAAGGCTTCGGTACGGAAGATGGCGAATTGGCGATCGGACGTAACCTGAAAGTGGCGTTCATGCCTTGGAAAGGTTACAACTTCGAGGATGCGATCGTAATCTCTGAGCGCGTTGCCAAAGAAGACATCTTCACTTCGATCCATATCGATGAGTACTCTTTGGAGGTTCGCGATACCAAGCGTGGTCTGGAGGAATTGACCGCTGATATTCCGAACGTGAGTGAGGAAGCAACGAAAGACCTTGACGAGAACGGTCTCATCCGTATCGGTGCTGAGGTTGGTCCTGGTGACATTCTTATTGGTAAGATCACTCCGAAAGGAGAGACCGATCCTTCTCCAGAAGAGAAACTCTTGAGAGCGATCTTCGGTGATAAGGCAGGTGATGTGAAAGATGCTTCATTGAAAGCACCTCCATCATTGAATGGTGTTGTTCTCGATAAGAAGCTGTTCTCTCGAAACATCAAGGACAAGAAAACCAAGGCTGAAGAGAAGAAGGTGCTTGCCCGTTTGGATGAAGAATACGAAAAGAACCTTGCGGAGTTGAAAAACGTGCTTGTTGACAAGCTTTTCGTTCTTGTGAACGGTAAGACGTCTCAAGGCGTGGAGAACAACTTGCGTGAAGTATTGATTCCGAAAGGAACCAAGTTCACACAGAAGGCGCTTTCGTCTATTGACTACGACAACATCAACCCAGCTGGATGGACAACTGATGAGGACAAGAATGACCTTATCAAGGAGTTGCTTCACAACTTCACCATCAAGGCGAATGACGTTCTTGGAGCATCTAAGCGTAAGAAGTTTGCCGTGTCTATCGGTGATGAGCTTCCAACAGGAATCGTTCAGTTGGCCAAGGTATTCATCGCTAAGAAGCGTAAGCTGAAAGTGGGTGATAAGATGGCAGGTCGTCACGGAAACAAGGGTATTGTTGCCCGTATCGTTCGTGAGGAGGACATGCCATTCCTTGAAGACGGAACTCCAGTAGATATCGTATTGAATCCATTGGGTGTACCATCAAGGATGAACCTCGGACAGATCTACGAAACCATTCTTGCTTGGGCAGGTGAAAAACTCGGACGTAAGTACGCAACACCGATTTTCGATGGTGCTACTTTGGATGAGATCGAAGCCGAAATTGCTGAAGCAGGTGTTCCATCGTTGGGTAGAGCTTATCTGTATGATGGCGGAACTGGTGAGCGTTTCGACCAGCCGGCAACAGTAGGTATCATTTACATGCTGAAGCTTGGCCACATGGTTGACGATAAGATGCACGCACGTTCAATCGGACCATACTCACTCATCACTCAGCAGCCGCTTGGTGGTAAGGCGCAGTTCGGTGGTCAGCGTTTGGGAGAGATGGAGGTTTGGGCACTCGAAGGTTTCGGTGCTGCCAACATCCTTCAGGAAATGCTTACCATCAAGTCGGATGACGTTGTGGGTCGTGCCAAGGCTTACGAAGCCATTGTTAAAGGAGATCCGATGCCAACTCCTGGCATCCCAGAATCCTTCAACGTATTGATGCACGAACTACGCGGTCTGTGTCTGAATGTAACACTTGACTGATAACGGTTTTCCTCCCGAGCCACGCTCGGGAGGGGAATTTTAACTCAACAGAATATTAAAAGTTAAAAGTTCTCAAATGGCCCTCAAAAGAGAGAATAAGATCAAAAGCAATTTTAAGAAGGTTATCATCAGCCTTACTTCACCAGAGAAGATATTGGAAGCTTCGAGAGGTGAGGTGTTGAAGCCTGAAACCATCAACTACAGGACCTATAAGCCTGAGCGTGATGGACTTTTCTGCGAAAGGATTTTCGGACCTGTAAAGGATTACGAATGTCATTGCGGAAAGTATAAGCGAATCCGTTACAAGGGAATCATTTGCGACCGTTGTGGTGTTGAAGTAACTGAGAAGAAGGTAAGACGTGAGCGAATGGGACACATCCAATTGGTTGTTCCTGTAGCACACATCTGGTACTTCCGTTCGTTGCCGAACAAGATCGGTTACCTGCTTGGTCTTCCAACCAAGAAGTTGGACATGATCATCTATTACGAGCGTTACGTGGTAATCAATCCAGGTGATGCCGTAAACAACGAAGGAGAACCATTGAATTACATGGATTTCCTTACGGAAGATGAGTATTTGGACGCGTTGGAAAGACTTCCAAAGGAAAACCAGTACTTGGATGACAGCGATCCGAACAAGTTCGTTGCGAAGATGGGTGCCGAGGCATTGGAGTCTTTGCTGATGGGCTTGAAGTTGGATGAGCTTTCATTTGAACTTCGCCACAAGGCAAATACGGAAACAAGCCAGCAACGTAAGAACGAAGCGCTTAAGAGACTTCAAGTAGTTGAGGCTTTCCGTGGAGCGCAGGCAAACATCGAAAACCGCCCAGAATGGATGGTTGTGAAGGTGATCCCAGTAATTCCACCAGACCTTCGTCCGTTGGTACCGTTGGATGGTGGTCGTTTCGCAACATCGGATCTGAATGACCTTTACAGAAGGGTGATCATCCGTAACAACCGTCTGAAGCGTCTGATCGAGATCAAAGCTCCAGAGGTGATCTTGCGTAACGAGAAGCGTATGCTTCAGGAATCTGTTGATTCGCTGTTCGATAACTCAAGAAAATCTTCGGCTGTCAAGACCGAATCGAACCGAGCGCTGAAGTCACTTTCAGACTCGTTGAAAGGAAAGCAAGGACGTTTCCGTCAGAACCTTCTCGGTAAGCGTGTTGACTATTCTGCACGTTCGGTAATTGTTGTAGGTCCAGAATTGGAAATGCATCAGTGTGGTCTTCCAAAAGGAATGGCTGCGGAGCTTTACAAGCCGTTCATCATCCGTAAGATGATTGAGCGAGGTATTGTGAAGACCGTGAAGTCTGCCAAGAAATTGGTTGATAAGAAAGACGCTGTTGTTTGGGACATCTTGGAGAATGTGTTGACAAACCACCCAGTTCTCCTAAACCGTGCTCCAACGCTACACCGTTTGGGTATCCAAGCGTTCCAGCCAAGATTGATCGAAGGGAAGGCGATTCAGCTTCACCCATTGGTCTGTACGGCCTTTAACGCTGACTTTGACGGTGACCAGATGGCGGTTCACTTGCCATTGGGCAACGCGGCCATTTTGGAAGCGCAGCTGTTGATGCTTGCTTCGCACAACATTTTGAACCCAGCGAACGGTGCGCCTATTGCCGTACCATCGCAGGACATGGTTCTTGGTCTGTACTACATGACCAAAGAGAAGCGCAGCACAGCTGATGAGAAAGTGAAAGGTGAAGGAATGACCTTCTACTCTGCGGAAGAAGTGATCATTGCTCACAATGAGAAGAAAGTCGATCTGCATGCGATCATCAAGGTGCGTGTTCCATCTCATATTGAGGGAGAGAAACCATCTGTGATCGAGACAACGGTAGGTCGTGTACTTTTCAATCAGGTTGTTCCTAAAGGCATTGCTTATATCAACGAAGTATTGACCAAAAAGGCACTTCGCGATATTATTGGTGACATCATCTACCGTGTAGGTATGGCCGAGTCAGCGCGATTCCTCGACAGGATCAAAGGTCTTGGTTTCATGAGCGCATTCCGTGGTGGACTTTCGTTCAACTTGGGAGATGTGCTTATTCCTGCTGCTAAGGAAGAGATGATTGATAAGGCGCAGGCGCAAGTAGATGAGGTGATGGCGAACTTCAACATGGGATTCATCACCAATAACGAGCGTTACAACCAGATCATCGACATCTGGACGCACACCAACTCTCGTTTGACGCAGACCTTGATGAAGCAGATGGCAGAGGATAAGCAAGGCTTCAACTCTGTTTACATGATGCTTGATTCTGGTGCGAGGGGTTCTAAGGAGCAGATCCGTCAGCTTTCTGGTATGCGAGGTCTGATGGCCAAGCCACAGAAATCTGGTGCTACCACGCAGGAAATTATCGAGAACCCGATCCTTTCAAACTTTAAGGAAGGACTTTCGATCCTTGAGTACTTCATCTCTACGCACGGTGCCCGTAAGGGTCTTGCGGATACGGCCTTGAAAACGGCTGACGCGGGTTACCTTACAAGACGTCTTGTTGACGTTGCGCAGGACGTGGTCATCAACGAAGACGACTGTGGAACACTCCGTGGTCTTGTTGCAACTGCGTTGAAGAAAAACGAGGATATTATCGAATCGCTTTACGATCGAATCATTGGAAGAACTTCGCTGCACGATGTGTTGAACCCAGAAACGGGTGAGGTGATCGTTGCTTCTGGCGAGCTGATCAACGAAGATGAAGGCAAAGCCATTGAGGCCGCTGGAATCGATTCAGTTGAGATCCGTTCGGTACTGACATGTGAAACCAAGCGTGGATGCTGCGCCAAGTGCTACGGACGTGACCTTTCAAGTGGTCGTGAGATCAAGAAAGGTTCGGCTGTTGGTGTAATCGCTGCACAATCGATCGGTGAGCCCGGTACACAGTTGACGCTTCGTACGTTCCACGTGGGTGGTGTTGCTTCGCACATTGCATCTGAATCACAGATCCGTGCCAAGTCTGAGGCTACTGCTGAATTTGACGAACTGAGAACCGTTAAGAGTTCTGAAGGTGACTACGAAGTGGTTATCGGACGTTCAGCGGAGCTTCGTTTGGTGAACAAGAGCACAGGTGTTCTTGTAGCCACACACAACATTCCTTACGGTTCTAAACTGTACATCAAGGATGGCGCGAAAGTGAAGAAGGATGAACTGATCTGCGATTGGGATCCATTCAACGCGGTCATCGTGTCTGAGGTTGATGGTAAGGTCATGTTCGAAAACCTTGCCGATGGTATCACTTACCGCGTGGAATCTGACGAACAGACAGGTTTCAACGAAATGGTGGTCATCGACACCAAGGACAAGAAGATGATCCCGGCCATTCACGTTGTGTCTGGTGGTAAGACCAAGGAGATCAAGAACTACAACACACCGGTAGGTGCGCACATTGCGGTTCAAGACGGTCAGGAAGTGAAAGCAGGTGAAACGCTTGTGAAGATTCCGCGTGTTTCTGGTAAGTCCGGTGATATTACGGGTGGTCTTCCACGTGTTACCGAGTTGTTCGAGGCTCGTAACCCATCAAACCCAGCGGTTGTATCTGAGGTTGACGGTGTGGCTTCATTCGGTAAGATCAAGCGAGGTAACCGCGAGATCATCATCGAAACCAGAACGGGTGATGTGAAGAAGTACCTTGTGTCGCTTTCTAAGCACATTCTGGTTCAGGAGAACGACTTCGTTCGTGCGGGACAGCCACTTTCTGAAGGTGCCATCACGCCATCTGACATCCTGTTGATCAAAGGACCAACGGCCGTTCAGGAGTACTTGGTGAACGAGATTCAGGAAGTTTACCGACTTCAGGGTGTGAAGATCAATGATAAGCACTTCGAAGTTATCGTGCGTCAGATGATGCGTAAAGTGAACATCCTCGATCCAGGTGATACAAGATTCTTGGAGAAAGAATTGGCCAACCGTTACGAATTCCGTGAGGAGAACGATTGGATCTTCGGTAAGATGTATGTGGAAGATCCAGGTGATTCGGAATCATTGAAGTCTGGTCAGATCATTACTGCCCGTAAGCTTCGCGATGAGAACTCGGTACTGAAGCGTAAGGACTTGAAGCCTGTTGTTGCCCGTGAGGCGATCCCGGCCACTTCAGAGCCAATGCTTCAGGGTATCACCAGAGCATCGCTTCAGACGGACAGCTTCATCTCTGCGGCATCGTTCCAGGAAACGACCAAAGTGTTGAACGAAGCAGCTGTAAGCGGTAAGATGGATGAACTTCACGGCTTGAAAGAGAACGTGATCGTTGGTCACCTTATCCCAGCAGGTACAGGTCTTCGTGAGTACGACAAACTGGTTGTCGGTTCCAAAGAAGAGTACGAAGCGCTTATGGCAGCTAAGGAAGAAGAGGCCGAAGCGTAAGCATAGCTATTTTGAAGAAAGCCATTAGCAGTTAGCCGACAGGTTATTGCTAATGGCTTTCTTTTTTGTTCATTCGTTGATCGATACATAAACCGCTAATGGCCAACGGCCAGCAGCTAACAGCTAAAAAATGGCAGACGATAATCAACAGCCCCAACAGGGACAACTGAGTATAGAATTGAGTGAGGAAGTGGCCGATGGCGTTTACTCCAACTTGGCCATCATCACGCATTCCACAGCAGAGTTCGTGGTCGATTTCATTAAAGTGATGCCGGGAGTTCCCAAAGCAAAAGTGAAATCGCGTGTAGTGCTTACACCGGAACACGCCAAGCGCTTTATGAAAGCATTGCAGGACAATGTGGCCAAGTACGAATCGGAGCATGGCACCATCAAGCATACCGATGGTCCGCCACCGCTACCGATGAATTTCGGAGGTCCTACAGCGCAGGCATAAACCGCCAAAGCGCGTTCATCTTTCGCGGCAGAAAGTTACATTTGCAGCCCTATTTGGCTCCGTAGTTCAACTGGATAGAATATCAGATTTCGGCTCTGAGGGTTGGGAGTTCGAATCTCTCCGGGGTCACATTTAGGTTTGTGAGGTCCTTGATGTTCAATTGAATGTCAAGGACTTTTCTTTTTGGGTGAAGCAATTTGTCGTTCTCATCCAGACGGTTCTCATGTTCATTTGAAAAAGCATTTTTTACCTTAGCGTTGCAAAATGAGCAGGGTAGTTTCCATATTGATGTCGGTGGTGCTGTTGCTGTCCACGTTCGGTGTGACGGTGAACAAGCATTATTGCCGTGGTCGGCTTTCGGGCATGAAACTGTATGTGATGGCCACCTGTGGAAACTGCGATGAAGACGAGGCCATGGAAATGGGCTGCTGCAAGCACGAGCAGAAGGTCTATCAGTTCGATGAGGATTTTTCGGTTGCTCCTGTACATACGGTGAGCCTTGAGGTTGCCACGCTTATTTCAATCCTTATCGGTCATCCATCCTTTGACCTTTTGTATGTAGCCGACCATGCATCCTATCTGCATTACAGGCCACCTATACCTGACAGGGACATCCCTGTTCTCATTCAATCCTTTCTTATTTAGAAACCCCTCCAATCCGCCTAAGGCGGAGAGGCTTTGGCGCGTCTGCATGCGATAGTTGCAGATGCAAGAGACGTTGCGTCTCACCAACTCTATTCATCATAGCGAATTCTCTCCTTGGGGGAGACAAAGAGGGGTAAAATGCTTAATAAATTCATACGGTTCTTTCTTGAGAACAAACTTGTAACGCTTCTGCTGCTGTGCGCGCTTGTGGCATGGGGCGTGGCCAATGCGCCTTTCAATTGGAAGAGCACTTGGTTTCCGCGCGACCCGGTGCCTGTGGATGCGATTCCGGACATCGGTGAGAACCAGCAGATCGTCTATACGGAATGGCCGGGCATGTCGCCACAGGATGTGGAGGATCAGATCACGTATCCGCTGACCACATCCCTGCTCGGAATTCCGGGGGTGAAGACCATCCGCAGCAATTCCATTTTCGGGCTTTCGAGCATCTATATCATTTTCAATGATGATGTGGAGTTCTATTGGAGCCGCTCGCGGGTGCTGGAGAAGTTGAGTTCGTTGCCAGATGGAACACTGCCCGATGGTGTTTCGCCTGCGCTGGGGCCAGATGCCACGGCCTTGGGACAGATCTACTGGTACACGCTTGAAGGGCGGGATGAGAACGGCAACCCCACAGGAGGTTGGGACCCGCAGGAGTTGCGGACCATTCAGGATTTTCAGGTGGGCTATGCGCTTACCGCGGTGGATGGCGTTTCGGAAGTGGCCTCCATCGGTGGCTTTGTGAAGGAGTATCAGGTGGATATCGATCCGAATGCCATGAAGGCCCACCACGTAACGGTGGCGCAGATCATGAACGCGGTGAAGAAGAGCAACCTCGATATCGGTGCGCGGACGATCGAGTTCAACCGTGTGGAGTATCTGATACGAGGATTGGGCTACATCGAAAACCTTCAGGATCTGGAGGAGAGCGTCATCATCTCGAAGGATAATGTGCCCATTAAGATCAAGGATGTGGCGAAGGTCAATTTCGGTCCGGCCACACGCAGAGGTGGGTTGGACAAGGGCGGTTCGGAAGCTGTAGGTGCCGTTGTGGTGGCGCGCTATGGTGCCAATCCGCTGCAGGTGATCAATAACCTGAAGGAGAAGATCAAGGAAATTGAACCGGGTCTGCCGAGCAAGAAGTTGGCGAATGGCACCACCTCTAAAGTGACCATCGTTCCGTTTTACGACCGCACGGGACTGATAAAGGAAACGCTCGGCACGCTGGAGGATGCGCTGACCTTGGAAATGCTGATCGCGTTGCTGGTGATCATCGTGATGGTGATGAACCTGCGGGCCTCTCTGCTCATTGCCAGCCTGTTGCCCATCGGGGTGCTGATGGCGTTTATTATGATGAAGCAGTTCGGTATCGATGCGAATATCGTGGCGCTTTCGGGTATTGCCATTGCCATCGGGGTGATGGTGGATGTGGGTATCGTCTTCACGGAGAATATCGTCCGGCACAAGGAAATGCCTGAGAATGAGGGTAAGCGAGGAAAAGAATTGCTGGAGGTTATTTATGAAGGTGCTGCGGAGGTGGCCACGGCCGTCATTACCGCTTTGATGACCACCATCGTCAGTTTTCTGCCTGTGTTCGCCATGCAGGCGGCCGAGGGAAAACTCTTCACTCCGCTGGCCTACACCAAGACCTTTGCGATGCTCGCTGCTTTGGTCATCGGACTCATCTTCATTCCCATGTTTGCGCATATCGTTTTCGGTTTGCGATTGGACAAGGGGCGCGTGGGTAAGGTCTGGAACATCTCGCTGATCGTGGTCGGTCTGTTGCTGGCGGTGGTCTTCGGAAAATGGCTGGCGTTGGCCTTGGTGCTGTTCGGTATCAATAACCTGTTGGAACCGCTTTGGCCCGAAGACAAACGGAAGTACGTGAATGTGATCGATGTGGTGCTTTCGGTGCTTGTTGTCGGTTACTTCATTGCGGTGCAATGGATGCCATTGGGCGCGCAGAACAGTTTCTTCTCCAACATGCTTTTTGTGCTTGTTGTGAATGGGGTCATTCTTGGGCTGCTGCTTTCGGTCATTCATTTTTACCGACCGATACTGATCTGGTGCCTCGCCAACAAATGGAAGTTCCTCGCCCTTCCGATTGTGGTCATCGTGTTTGGAGCGAACAGTTGGCTCGGGTTCGATACGGTTTTCGGGCCGATTGCCAAGGGTGTCGATAAGCTTGGTTGGGACATCCGTTCAACCTCGGGTTGGCAAAGCATGCAAACCACCTTTCCTGGATTGGGCAAGGAGTTCATGCCTTCCTTGGATGAAGGCTCGTTCCTGCTGATGCCCACGACCATGCCGCATTCGGGTATTGCCGAGAATTTGGATGTGATCCGAAAGGTGGACCGCAATCTGAATGCGATTCCCGAAGTGGATGTGACCGTTGGCAAATGGGGACGGGTGAATTCCGCCCTCGACCCGGCTCCGGTCTCCATGTATGAGAACCTGATCAATTATGTACCTGAGTTCAAATTGAACGAGGATGGCGAACGCATGCGGTTCAAAGTGAATGAGGATGGGGCGTTCATTCTGAAAGACAGCACTACGTATAAATACGGTGAGGATGCGTTCCGAGTAATTGAGAACGCGGAACTTATTGAAGACAAGGACGGAGAGTATTTCCGCCAATGGCGGGAACACATCCATTCGCCAGACGATATCTGGAATGAGATATTGAAGAACGCAGAGATTCCCGGTCTGACCTCGGCTCCCAAACTGCAACCGATACAGACGCGGCTGGTGATGCTGCAAACGGGCATGCGCGCCCCGATGGGCATCAAGGTGTTCGGCCCCGACCTCGAAAGCATTGAAAAGGCGGGTTACGAACTGGAGAATGTGTTGAAGCAAGTGCCAACGGTGGAAGCATCGGCCGTGTTTGCCGACCGCGTGGTGGGCAAGCCATATCTGGAGATCGATATTGACCGCAAGGCCATTGCGCGTTACGGCCTCACCATTGAGGACATGCAAAAGACCATCAGCGTGGCCATCGGTGGTATGAAACTGACGACCACGGTTGAAGGGCGGGAGCGTTTTCCGGTGCGTGTGCGGTATGCGCGTGAGTTCCGAGATAACCCGGATGATCTGAAGAATGTGCTCATCCCAACTCCGGCAGGTGTACAGGTTCCGCTGGAGGAACTGGCGTCCATCAATTACGTTCGCGGGCCGCAGGCGATAAAGAGTGAGGACACGTTCCTTGTCGGCTATGTGATCTTTGACATGAAGGACGGGAACGCGGAGGTGGATGTGGTGGAAGATGCCCAGAACGTAATCGATGCCAAGCTGAAATCGGGAGAGTTGGTGCTTCCGTCAGGTGTCAGCTATCACTTTACGGGCAACTATGAGAACCAACTGCGCGCCACCAACCGATTGATGGTGGTAATGCCCATCTCGCTGCTCATCATCTTTCTCATTCTTTATTTCCAGTTCCGTTCGGTAACGATGACAAGTATGGTTTTCAGCGGACTGTTTGTGGCGCTGTCGGGCGGGTTCATCATGCTGTGGTGCTACGGTCAGGGATGGTTCCTTCATTTCCATGTGGCGGGCATTGACATGCGCGAACTGTTCCAAGTACATACGGTCAATTTGAGTGTGGCCGTTTGGGTCGGGTTCATTGCGCTGTTCGGAGTTGCCACGGATGATGGGGTCATTATGGGAACCTACCTCAAACAGCAGTTCGAGAAGTTCCCACCAAAGGATCTTGCGGCAGTGAGGAAAGATGTGCTTGATGCCGCTTCCAAGCGTGTTCGGCCAGCCATGCTCACCGCAGCTACGGCCATCATTGCGCTCATCCCCGTACTCACCTCGCAAGGCAAGGGTTCCGACATCATGGGACCGATGTCCATTCCGCTTTTCGGGGGCATGCTTATACAGGTGATGACCATGTTCATTGTGCCTGTGCTATACAGTATGTGGCAGGAACGTATCGTGAAACGAACAGATAAAAAAGCAACGTCATGAAACGTATCATATCATCCATAGTGCCGCTGTTGCTTTTGGGTTGTTCCGTCTTCGCACAGCAAGAATTGGACAGCTATCTGGTGACGGCCGCTAAGAACAATCCTGGCCTGAAGGCCAAGTTCAATGAATATCTGGCGGCATTGGAAAAAGTACCTCAGGTTGGTGGCTTGCCCGATCCGAGCATCGCGTTCGGGTATTTCATTCTGCCTGTGGAAACGCGGGTCGGGCCGCAACTGGCCAAGTTTTCGGCCAAGCAGATGTTCCCGTGGTTCGGAACGCTGGGAGCCAAGAAAGATGTGGCCACCGAAGCTGCCAAGCAACGCTACGAGCAGTTTGAGGAGGCGCGTTCGGGGTTGTACTACGATGTGAGTTCCGCTTACTATGACATCTATCTGGTGCAGAAGGCCATCGACATCACCAAGGAGAATATTGACATAATCGGTACGCTCAATCGGTTGGCGCTTATCCGCTTTGAAGCGGGAACGGGTTCTGCCGTTGATGAGATGCGGGTGAGCATGGAATTGGCAGATCTTGAAAATCAACTTGCGCTGCTGCACGACAACAAGCGGGTGCTGGAGGTCAAGTTCAATAATCTGCTTGATGTGGCCGATGACGCCACTATTCTCATCCCCGACACCCTTTGGGATGACCCGCTGACCATTAGCAAGCAATCTGTGCTGGACAGCATCAAGGTGCAGAACCATCAGCTCAAGCAATTGGAGCATCGCATCATGACGTGGGAAAAACAGCAGACAGCGGCCAAGCGCATGGGGCTTCCTTCGTTTTCTGTGGGCGTGGATTACACGATGGTCGGTAAGAGCAGCAATCCTGCGTTGAACAGTAGCGAGAACGGCCGCGACATCCTCATGTTCCCGAACGTGGGCATCACCATTCCGCTTTACAGGAAGAAGTATAACGCCATGGTGAAAGAGGCATCATTGAACATGGAGGCTGCCCAGTTTGAACGGCAGGAAAAGGAGAACCAGCTTTCATCCCTGTTCGAAGCGGCATTCCGTGATTACAGCGATGCGGACAGGCGGCTGACGCTTTATCGCTCACAGCTCAAATTGGCGAAGAAGTCGCTCAACATCCTCATCACCGATTATTCGAATGATGGGAGAAGCTTTGAGGAAGTGCTTCGGATGGAACGGAAAGTACTGAAGTACGCATTGGAACTGGACAAGGCGAGGACGGATAAGAATTCGGCCACGGCATTTATTGAATACTTAACTGGAAAGTAACGGAACATGAAAGAGCTATTGAAAAACAATTGGTTGCGCTTGATCTTGGTTTTGGTGGTGGGAATTCTCATCGGCAAATTCATCATCCCGTCATCTCATCAAGAAACCGACACATCGGCAAATCAAGAAGTCAATCAACCAGAGCATCAGATATGGACGTGCTCCATGCATCCGCAGATAAGACAGGACGGACCAGGTAAGTGTCCGATCTGTGGAATGGACCTCATTCCATTGAAGAATTTGGAGAGCAAGGAAGACGTGTTGCCTGATGAAGTTCCGATGTCTGAATCGGCCATGAAACTGGCGGAGATACAGACCATGACGGTGAAGAAGGAAGATCCCGTAAAGGAGATCCGTCTGCTCGGAAAAGTAAAACCCGATGAACGGTTGAAACTCTCGCAAACGATCCATATTCCAGGGCGTATCGAAAAGTTGTATGTGAATTTTACGGGGGAAAAAGTGGAAAAAGGACAGCGGTTGGCGTCCATCTATTCGCCTGAGCTGGTCACCGCACAGAAGGAACTTTTTGAGGTATTGAAAGACAAGGCCACGAACCCTGAGTTTGTGAATGCCGCGCGGTATAAACTGCGCCAATGGAAGTTGACCGATGAGCAGATCGCGGAACTCGAACGGACCAAAGAAATAGAAACGGACTTCGATGTACTGTCAGATTATTCTGGTTATGTAATGCAGTTGAACGCCATTGAAGGTGAGCATGTGCATGAAGGACAGCAGTTGTTCCAAATTGTGGATCTGAGCACTGTTTGGGTGCTGTTTGAAGCATACGAAAGCGACCTGCCGTGGATCAAGGTCGGAGACCGCATTGATATTGAGGTGTCATCGGTGCCTGGACACACCTACAAGGGAAACGTCACTTTCATCGACCCGTTCATCGACCCTCAAACACGCGTTGCCTATGTGCGTGTGGAGCTTTCCAATCCGAAAACCGTACTGAAGCCCGATATGTTTGCCAACGGTATCATCACTTCCAAACTCAATGTTTCCAAGGCCGAGCTGTTGGTGCCAAAGTCTGCCGTTCTCTGGACGGGCAAACGGGCTGTGGTGTATGTGAAAGTGCCGAATCGGGAACACAACACGTTCATCTACCGTGAGATTATTCTTGGTGAGGACGCAGGCGATTTCTATGTGGTGAAAGACGGGTTGGAAGAAGGGGAGGAAATCGCGGTGAACGGGGTGTTCAAGATCGATGCGGCCGCGCAACTGGCTGGCAAGAAAAGCATGATGAATCCAACAGGTGGAAAAACATCCACGGGACACCATCATGGCGGTATGAAGATGGAAGGCATGGATATGCCTGAAGCGAAGAAAGACGCGGTGATTGACAAGGCCAAGGTTCCTGAAGTGTTCAAGCAACAGCTTGGAAAGGTGCTGATGGCCTATCTACCATTGAAAGACAAGCTGGCGGATGATGATGCCGACCTGAAAAATGAGGTCAGAAACTTGAATAAGGCCATCGCTTCAGTTGACATGAGCCTTCTTTTGGGAGATGCGCACAACGCTTGGATGAAGGATCTGAATTCCGTTACCAAAGACCTCAAACTGCTTGACGGCACACAGAACATTGAAGATGAACGGGCAGCGTTCGGTCGGATCAGCGAAACGCTGAAGGATGCTGTTTCCAAGTTCGGAGTGAAAATGGAGCCTGGGCATCCGATGTTCCTCGAGTTCTGCCCGATGGTCAATGACAACAAAGGCGGGTATTGGTTCAGTTCGGAAGAACAGATACGGAACCCCTACTTCGGTGCCAAAATGTTGAAGTGCGGCTCCGTAGAGGAAACCTATCAGTAAGCAATTGTCCCACAGAATGAATCAAGCAGAGAATTATACAATCAATAACAAATAGACCATGAGTTATTATTTCAGTAAAAAGGTGAATGTCGGCTTTGATGAAGCCATCGAAAACGTGACCGCTGCCCTAAAGGAAGAGGGTTTCGGTGTTTTGACAGACATTGATATGAAAGCCACGTTCAAAAAGAAACTGGATGTGGATTTCAGAAAGTACCGCATTCTCGGTGCATGCAACCCGAATTTCGCTTACAAAGCAGTTGGTGCAGAACCGAACATAGGGCTGATGTTGCCCTGCAACGTCATTGTGCAGGAACACGAGGACGGCTCCGTGGAAGTGGCTGCGGTAGACCCTGTGGCCTCCATGACAGCCGTTAAAAATGACAGCCTTGGCAGCATTGCCTCAGAAGTACAATCGCGTCTCAAAAAAGTCATCAATGACCTTTAGCGATATGCATTGGAAAAATGGAATAGCCACAGAAGCACAGAGAGACACAGAACTTATCTGGACATGATTTTTTCTGTGAAAACCTCTGTGAAAATCTGTGTCTCTGTGGCCTAAAAATATTTGGCAAAAGAATTATTGACCCTAAACATGAAAAACAGCATAATGAAAACAGTCAAAGTAGTTGTAATGAGCTTGACCATCGGTGCATTCATCGGTTGCGGTGGAGGTCACCACGATGGAGAACATCATCATGAAATGAACAGCGATACAACCAATCAAGTACAACATGCCGAGGCCAAGTATCAGTGCCCGATGGACTGTGAGGACGGAAAAACATACGAGCAGCCTGGTAAATGCCCCGTTTGTGAAATGGAACTGACCAAAGTGGAGGAATAAGCCGGGATGGATAGCATAACACAGGCCGCCTTGGGAGTCGCAATTGGGGAGGCCGTTCTTGGTAATAAGATCGGGAACAAAGGCACTTTTCCTTGAGTTTGTAAGACAATGAACCGTTGACGCGGGGGCATAAAATTCAACCTACCACTTCAATCTCACGTTTAGGGCTGAAATCGGTAAAATCCCGAACAGGAAACATATTTCCGTATGCCATTTCCGGTCTTTTCACCTTCAACATGACCCCGGGTTGAGTTCAACTTTTCATGTTCCGAGATCAACCTACGGCACCCCGATCTGGGCCGGGGGGGCTGGTCAGGGCTGACACAGTTCGTTGAACGGATCCTATAGAATAGGATCCTGAGCTTACGGATTTGCGTCCCACAGTTGTAGGATGCCAATTCGGGACAAAGAATTGCTACCCAACAGTTGTAGGATAGGATTCTGAGCTTATGGATTCGTGCCCCACAGTTGTAGGATGCCAATTCGGAGCAAAGGATTGCTACCCAACAGTTGTAGGATAGGAATCCGGACTAACAGATTCGTGTCCCACAGTTGTAGGATGCCAATTTGGAGCAAAGGATTGCCACCGAACAGTTGTAGGATAGGAATCCGGACTAACGGATTCACGTCCCACAGTTGTAGGATGCCAATCCGAGCCTCCGGATTTCGACTACACTTAGTTGAAACTGTGGTCGGCACCGAGCACTGCGCTGCTATGTTTTGGCGATGCCAATTACCTTTGCTCGATGGACAAACTCTCGCGGAAAGATTTTCTCAAACGTTCGCTGATGGCATCTGCTGCGCTGCCGTTTGTCCCTTCCCTGAGCGGATGCGAGGCAAAACCGCTGGTCGTTCCCGAAGGAGATGATCTTATAGGTGATGAAGATTTTTGGAGTGAGGTTCGGCAGCATTATCTGTTGGATGAGAAGGTGATCAACCTCAACAACGGTTCGGTGGGGCCGCAACCGCTGTCGGTGCAGGATTCGCACATCGATATGTACCGTCTCAGCAATAAGGCACCTGCGCACTACATGTGGCACGAACTGAACGACAAGCGAGAGCCGCTTCGCGAAGCATTGGCCAACCTGATGGATGCGGAATCGGAGGAAGTGGCCATCAACCGAAACACGACCGAAGGGTTGAACACGGTCATCTTCGGCCTGAACCTGAGAGAAGGCGATGAGGTGGTGGTGTCCGATTTCGATTATCCGTTCATGCTCAATGCGTGGCGACAGCGCCAAATGCGTGATGGAATCATTCTGAAAGAAGTCAAACTTCCATTACCGATTGAAGATGTGAGTCTTGCAGTGGAACTTTATGAAAAGGCCATCACACCTAAAACCAAAGTGGTTCATATTACGCATGTGATCAATTGGACGGGGCAGGTAATGCCTGTGAAGGAGATCACGGCAATGGCCAAGGCCAAGGGCTGCGAAGTGGTGGTGGATTCCGCGCATGCCTTGGCGCATGTTCCGCTATCGTTCAAAGAAATTGGTTGCGATTATTTGGCCACTTCGCTGCACAAATGGCTTGGGGCTCCGTTCGGTACGGGTGCTTTGGTTGTCAAAAAGGAGAAGAAGGCCGCACTATGGCCGCTCATGTCGCCCTACGAACCTCAGAGCGATGACATCAGGAAGTTTGAGTTTCTCGGAACGCGTTCCATTCCTGCCGAGATGGCGGCTTTGGATGCCATTGCTTTTCACCAGAAGCTGGGCGCGGAGAACGTGCATAAGCGGTTGCATTTCATCAAGAATTACTGGGCGGAGCGGGTGAAAGACCTTGAGGGCTTGACGCTTCATACTTCGCTGAAACCTGAATTCGGTGGAGCCATGGCCACCATCTCCATCGATGGTCTCACAGCTGGTGACATCGCCACAGCGCTACGAAAAAGCGCAAACTTCGATGTCGGTTTTATCGTTTGGAATGGGATGGACGCGGTGCGCATCAGTCCGCACATTTATACTTCTCTGGATGAATTGGACCGACTGGTCGTGTCCGTCAAGAAACTGGCAGGAAAATGATCGGTCGCATCATTCATTGGTTGTCAGAACATCGGTCGGTCAATCTCGCGTTGGTTGTCGGCTATGCCGTATTCATTGTATTTGCGCACGAGTGGTTCGTCAACCTGTCGGTGGAGGTGATGAACAGTCTTTCGCTACCCGTTTACAATAAGGTGGTGGCGAGTATTGCGGTTGTTGCGTTGCTGTTCGTGGTCTATCTGATGTATCGCGGCTTTAGGCAGCGCACGGCTATCGACAAGGTCGGACTTGGCTTTCTCGCCCTCACGTTGGTGGGATTGGTCATTCATTTTTTCGTGCTGACGGAAATGAACATCGAATTCATTCACGCCATTGAGTTTGGTCTGCTGGCGATGCTGATTTATCCGTTGGTAGGAAGGTTTGGTGGTGCCATTGCCTTTTCGCTGCCAGTAATGTTGTTCGATGAATGGCATCAGTACCAAGTGTTGTTCGATTATGTGGAGTATTTTGAACTCAATGATGTGGTGCTTGACCTGTTGGGTGCAGGATTGTTCGTTTCATTGTTGAAAATGTTCAACCAAGGGGTGAACTCTGCCTCAACTGCATTCTTCCAACGCGCGGAGGTTTACCTGCTGTTGGTTTTGATCATCGGTGTCGTTGCAGCTATGATGTTCGGATGGGTCGTCCCCTACGAGGAAACAGCGTCAGAAAATACATGGCTGGTGCTGAATGCCATCAAAGAGCCTCACGGATTTTGGCGCGTGCATCCGCTTATCGGTTCCACGTATCATGTGTTGGAACCGATCTCTGGACTGATCGCAGTCTTCGCGATCGGTACGATCTACTTGTTCATGGATTCCAGCAAACCCGCGAAGTAGGCGGGAGCGTATTTGAGCCGACTTCCGTACCAACTGAACATTTCTCCATCTACCAGTTTGATGGTAGCTTGAGGAAGCAAGGTCTGCAATTCGTGAATATGCTTCTCCCTGAACGGAAATGGCTCGGAGGAAAGCAAGACCATTTCGGGATTCAGTTCAATGATATCCTTTTCGGTAAGTTGTGGATAGCGGGTTTTGCCAACCACATTTTCGAAACCGCAGCGTTGCAGCATATCGTTAATGAAGGTGCCCGAACCTGCCGCCATGTAAGGTTTGTTCCAAATGAGATAGAGAACCCTTTTCGGTGGGTTCAGCGGTTTCAGTTTGGAGAAACCGTGGTTGATTTCATTGATAAGGTTTGATGAATCCGTGTCTGTGATCGCTTCAACGGACGCGATCATCTCCAATGCTGAGCTCAGGTCATTTACATCACTTACCCAGACAGGGTAATCCGTTTCAAGCCTCTCAATATCCTCTCGGTTATTCTCTTCTTTATTGGCGATGATGAGGTCGGGATGCAGTTCACGTATCGCCTCCAAATGCAGCCGCTTGGTGCCGCCAACGCGTGTTTTGGTTCGGAACCATTCTTCTGGATGCACACAGAATTTAGTGATGCCGACCACGCGTTCGCCCAAACCAAGGTCGAACAGCAGTTCAGTTTGGCTTGGAACCAACGAAATGATTCGCTGAGGGAATTTTGGAATGCGAACAGTTCGACCGAGTTGATCCGTTACGGTTCGGTATTCCATCAATCGGCAATTGCCTTGATGATGTCGTGCTTGGTGAGAATACGGTACGTACCAGAACCATCCTTGTAAAGTACGGCAGGCGTTTCCTTATCGAACACTTCCGCGATCTCGGTCACGCTTTTGCCGCCATCCACTTCGGGGAAAGGCTTCTGCATGATGTCGCGCACATGGCAGTTGCGGTCTTCGGGTTTGTTGAACAGATGACTGAACAGCTTTCCTTCCGTCACCGAACCAACAGGCTTACCGTCCTCGAACACGGGAACCTGTGAAATGCCGTTCTCGGTGAGCAATTTCACTACATCGCCAACGGAATCGCTGGCCTGCACGGACATCAGTTCGGGCTGCTTGGCGCCATGCACTTCCACCACGCTGATGCGGCCTTTGTCCAAGAAACCACGGTCGCGCATCCAGTCGTCATTGAAGATCTTGCCCACGTAGCGTGTTCCATGGTCGTGAAAGATGACCACCACCACGTCTTCAGGCTTCAGTTTGTCTTTCAATTGTAGCAATCCCTGAACCGCGCACCCAGCGCTGTTTCCCACCAACAGGCCTTCTTTCTTGGCCAATTCGCGGGTCATGAGCATACCGTCCTTATCAGTCACTTTCTCAAAAAGGTCGATCACGCTGAAGTCAACACATTTGGGGATGATGTCTTCACCGATACCCTCGGTGATGTAGGAGTAGATCTCACTGTCCACGATCTTGCCCGTTTCATGATAGGCTTTGAGTGCAGAGCCGTACGTGTCAATCCCCCAAACCTGAATGTTCGGATTCTTTTCCTTCAGATATTTCCCCGTTCCGGAGATGGTGCCACCCGTACCGACCCCGACCACCAAATGTGTGATCTTTCCTTCGGTCTGTTCCCAAATTTCTGGTCCTGTTTGCAGGTAATTCGCTTTTGGATTGCTTGGGTTGTCGTATTGGTTCGGGTAGAACGAATTTGGAATCTCCTCATTCAGTCTTTTGGCCACAGAATAGTATGAACGCGGATCATCAGCCTCCACATTCGTGGGTGTTACAACAACTTCAGCGCCCATGGCGCGAAGGATGTCCATCTTCTCTTTACTCTGCTTGTCCGGCATGGTGCAGATCAGGCGATAGCCTTTTACAATGGCTGCCAATGCCAATCCCATTCCCGTGTTGCCCGAAGTTCCTTCAATGATGGTTCCGCCTGGTTTCAGTCGGCCATCCGCTTCCGCATCCTCGATCATCTGTAGCGCCATCCGATCTTTGATGGAATGTCCTGGGTTGAACGTCTCGACCTTGGCAAGAACTGTACATGGCAGGTCTTTTACGACTTTGTTCAGCTTGACCAATGGCGTATGGCCGATGGTCTCTAAAATGTTGTTGTAATACATGGCCGCAAAGGTAGAAACCTCGGTTGGCTGGCATTGATTCACCCCAGTTCTTTTTCAATCCGACCATAAAGCTTTTCAACAATCACGCAGTTCTTAAATCGTGTTAGATCGGTCTTTGTCCGCAAGCAAAAAGTGTAATTTAGCCCGACTTCAAAACGATGGCAACAGCAGAGGAAAAGGCACACAAGAAGCAGATATGGTCGAGCAATGTCACGGCCATGGTCAGTATCTCATTGGTGCTTTTCATGCTCGGGCTGCTCGGACTGGTCATTCTTTACGCTAACGCACTTTCGGGTTATGTGAAGGAGAACATCGGGTTTACCATTTATATGAAGGATGACGCCAAGGAGGTGGATATTCTCCAGTTGCAGAAGTTCTTGGACGCTTCCGATTTCGTGCGGAGCACCAACTATATTTCTAAGGATGAAGCGGCCGAACAGCTGAAGGAAATGTTAGGGGAGGACTTCATCGGTTTTATGGGTTACAATCCGCTGAAACGGTCGATTGATGTGAAGATCAAATCGGAGTTTGCAACCGAAGATGGAATCGTCAATATTCAGTCGGATCTGCTGAAGAATGAGATGATCTACGAGGTGGATTATCCTGTAGATCTTATCCGTGTCATCAATCGCAACGTGCGGAAGGCTGGAATTGTGATCCTTGTGTTCTGCGGATTGCTCTCACTTATCGCCATCAGTTTGGTGAACAACAACATTCGACTTTCGGTGTATTCCAAACGGTTTCTGATTAATTCAATGAAGCTGGTCGGAGCCACGCAATCGTTCATCCGTAAGCCATTTGTGGTAGAGGGTGTGGTGCGTGGATTGATCGGTGCGGTGGTGGCCAACGTGCTGCTGGCAGGTGTCATTTATCTGGCCAATCAGAACATTCCCGAACTCTTCGGTTTGGACAACGTGGAGATAGTGGCCACGCTTTTCGGAGCGGTGCTCGGCCTCGGACTCATCATTTCATTCTTAAGTACGACATTTGCCGTCAGGAAATACCTGCGGCTCAACGCAGATCAACTTTATTATTGAACATGGCAACGGACGGAAACAACGAGAAGCAATTCGCATTCGGCAAGGAGAATTACATCATCTGCATTGTAGGAATGCTCTGCATCGGAATCGGATTTATTCTGATGGCAGGTGGCGGCTCAGATGATCCGAATGTATTCAGCTATGAGATTTTCAATACTACGAGATTGACGGTTGCACCGTTGGTGGTTCTGCTCGGTTTCGCGCTGGAGATCGTTGGTATCATGTACCCTTCCAAGGCTTAAAATGGGTCTTTTGGAAGCCCTGATCCTGGGCATTATTCAAGGACTTACGGAGTTCCTTCCAGTAAGCAGTAGCGGGCATTTGGAGTTGGCCAAAGCACTGCTCGGAGACAACAGCGTTCCAGAGGAAAGTTTGCTTTTTACCGTGGTGGTTCATGCGGCCACAGCCCTGAGCACGGTGGTCGTTTTCAGGAAGGACATTCTCGAAATCCTCAAAGGGCTGTTCCAATTCAAGTGGAACGAAGAGACCGAGTTCTCGGTCAAGATCATTATCTCCATGATTCCTGCAGCAGTTATCGGGGTATTGTTCAATGACGAGATCGAGGCGCTATTCAATAAACAGATTCTGCTGGTCGGAGCCATGCTCATCATAACTGGACTGCTTCTGTTTTTGGCCGACCGCGCCAAACGCACCGAGAAGCATGTCGGTTTCGGTCATTCTTTGATTATCGGTATTTCGCAGGCCATTGCCATTCTGCCAGGTATCAGTCGTTCTGGCGCCACCATTTCCACTTCGGTGTTGTTGGGTATCGACAGGGAAAAAGCCGCGCGGTTCTCATTCCTGATGGTCGTCCCACTTATTCTGGGCAAGATGGCCAAGGATGTGATGGATGGCAACATTTCGTCCGAAACAACAAATGTGCTGCCGCTCATCGTTGGTTTTTTGGCCGCTTTCGTCTGCGGGTTGCTTGCTTGCACATGGATGATCGCGCTGGTGAAGAAAAGCCAGTTGCGCTACTTCTCATTCTATTGCTTCGCTGTCGGTTTTGGAGCCATTTTCATTACGCTTTTTCTCTAAGGTTTGACCGAAGGATTCGACTTCAAAAACGGAGAAGTATTACTGTTCGATAAGCCTTACGGTGATTCGTCCTTTTCGGTGGTGAACCGTGTTCGCGGCATCATCAAGCGCAAGCTTAAGGTCAAGAATATTAAGGTTGGCCATGCTGGAACACTTGATCCGCTGGCAACAGGATTGTTGGTCATTTGCACAGGCAAAATGACCAAGAACATCACCACCATTCAAGATGCGGAAAAGGAATACACGGGAACGATCACAATCGGTGCAACTACGCCATCGTTCGATCTGGAAACAGGGGTCGATCAAACATTCCCGATCGAACACATTACGGATGAAATGATCCGCTCCGCTGCCGCTGGTTTTGAAGGCGAATACGATCAAATGCCGCCCATTTTCTCCGCGAAACAAGTGGATGGCAAACGTGCCTATCATCTCGCCAGAAAGGGAAAGGAAGTGAAACTCGAACCCAAAAGGATCACCATCCGTGAGTTCGAAATAG
This sequence comes from Flavobacteriales bacterium, assembly GCA_016124845.1. Lineage (NCBI taxonomy): Bacteria > Pseudomonadati > Bacteroidota > Flavobacteriia > Flavobacteriales > Flavobacteriales bacterium. The sequence goes on along the minus strand of WGMW01000016.1, from coordinate 14,084 downwards.
TGAACATTGACAGAGAAGGTGGACTGAAAATCGATTTTCGGGTTTCCTGTTCCAAAGGCACGTACATCCGATCTTTGGCACATGATCTTGGTAAAGCCTTGAATTCAGGCGCGCATCTTTCCTCATTGCGTAGAACGCGCATTGGAGAATATGATGTAAATGATGCTATTACGGCCGATCAATTCCAGTTTCTGATACACGGAGACGAACAGTCTTAGGATTGCGGTAATATCCACGAACAGTTTTCTTAATTTCGCAGCCCCATAAAAATGGGCCCGTAAGCTCAAAACAAACACAATGAAACTATCACAATTTAAATTCGACATTCCTCAGGAACTTATTGCCTACCACCCAACGCCAGACCGCGAAGAGAGCCGCTTGATGGTTCTCAACCGCAAGGACGGAACCATCGAACACAAGCTTTTTAAAGATGTGCTCGATTATTTTGATGATGGCGATGCAATGATCCTGAACAACACACGTGTTTTCCCGGCACGTTTGATCGGCAAAAAAGAGAAAACAGAAGCGAAGATCGAGGTATTTCTACTTCGTGAGTTGAACCGCGAGAGCATCCTTTGGGATGTATTGGTGGATCCGGCCCGTAAGATCCGTATCGGAAACAAATTGTATTTCGGAGATGATGACAGCCTTGTGGCGGAGGTCATCGACAACACCACTTCACGTGGCCGTACGCTGCGTTTCCTTTTTGATGGAACGCACGAAGAGTTCAAGAAGACCATCTTCGATATGGGCGAAACGCCACTTCCAAAGTACATTAAGCGTGAGGCTGAGCCAGAGGATGAAGAGCGTTATCAGACCGTTTTCGCCAAGCACGAAGGTGCTGTTGCAGCCCCAACGGCAGGACTTCACTTCAGTAAGCAATTGCTGAAGCGTTTGGAATTGAAAGGCGTGAACTTCGCGGAGGTAACACTTCACGTTGGTCTTGGAACATTCCGCTCGGTGGAGGTGGAAGACCTCACCAAGCACAAAATGGACAGCGAGCAGCTGATCATCACACAGGAAGCATGTGATATTGTGAATGCTGCCAAGGATGCCAAGAAAAAGGTGTGTGCGGTTGGAACAACCACAGTTCGTGCTTCGGAAACCTCGGTAAGCACAACAGGACACATGAAGCCGTTTGAGGGTTGGACCAACAAGTTCATCTTTCCTCCGTACGATTTCCAAGTTCCTAACTGCATGATCACCAATTTCCACATGCCACAGTCAACGCTGTTGATGATGGTAGCGGCATTTGCCGGTTACGACTTCATGCGCGAGGCATACGATCAGGCCGTAAAAGAGAAATACCGTTTCTACTCTTACGGAGATGCAATGCTGATTCTGTAAGCAGCACAGAAAGTTTAATTTCGATCCCGAACCGATAAAATGGTTCGGGATTTTTTTTGATGGAAAGAACCATGATCATCGTGGCGGGTGGCAGCGGAACCCGCATGGGAGCCGAGCTTCCCAAGCAGTTCATAGAACTGGATGGATTGCCCATTCTGATGCACACGCTTCAGCATTTGTATGCTATGGATGCAGACATGCAATTGGTTCTTGTATTGCCCGAAGACCAAATGGATTTTTGGGAGCAACTATGCTACAAGCATGGTTGGCGTGTGCCGCATCTGTTGGCAAATGGCGGTGCTACCAGATTTCTATCTGTAAAAAGTGGATTGGCGTTGTCTGAAGGAAAATTGGTGGGTGTGCATGATGGCGTACGTCCGTTTGTTTCTGAAGAAGTGGTGGAAGCCTGTTTCGCGGAAGCTGAAAAAACCGGTGCAGCCATTCCAGTAGTGCCGATCGTGCAAAGTCTCAGAAAATTGGAGGGAAATGGAAGTGTGGCGGTGGATAGAAACAGCTACCGTGCCGTGCAAACCCCGCAATGCTTCCAAACGGAACTACTGAAAAAAGCGTTTGCGCGGGCAGACCGTACAGACTATTCGGATGATGCCACCGTTGTGGAGGCAAGTGGTCATCAGATTGCGATGGTCGAAGGGAACAGCGAGAACATCAAGATCACATCGCCCATCGACCTCGAATTGGCGCAATTGATCATTGCGAGACGAAAAAAGTGACATGGAATTAACAAATTTGTGTTGATAGAAGACGGCTTCGTTGCTAACCTTTGGGGGCGGGGATGAGTATAATTGTGAGGAATCGAATCGGGTAGCTGAATGTTTCACCAACTTTTTCTGAGAAAATTGAAGTCATTTGGACTGTTGATCAGTCCAGTATTGTTGTTTTTGACCTTGCTCTTTTCCGAGCCGACCGCGCTTTTCGGATGGCAAAATCCAAGTGACCCAAACGATCCCAATAAGGAAGAGGTATCGGTAAAGCAGTTCAATTACATCAATATTGACATTGATTCGACCTTGGCGTATGAACCAGGTCTGATTCGTGCTGGCCTTATTTACGACTATACCGAGAACAGACTGGTTTGGGAGAAGAACCTCGAAGAGCAGTTCCCAATTGCATCGCTTACCAAAATGATGGTGGCATTGATCACCATGGAGCAGATCAAAGCGGGGAATGTTTCAATGCAAGACATAGTTACCATCAGCAAAAATGCAACATGGGTCGGAGGATCAAAGGTCTACGTAAAGGCTGGTCAGCAGCTTTCGGTTCTTGATCTGTTGCAAGCCGCCATGATCCGTTCTGGCAACGATGCTGCCTATGCGTTGGCCGAACATATCGGTGGCACCGAAGAGAAATTCGTGATGCTCATGAACAAGAAGGCCGAAGATCTGGGCATGGACAACACGTGCTACTCTAATTCTACCGGAATGCCTGAGCGTGCAAAGGATGTGGAAGACAATCAATCCACCGCAGGTGATCTTCTTTTGTTGGCCCGCGAACTTGTGAAGTATGATGATATTCTGGACATGACCTCGCGCAGCACCGAGAAAATTCAGAATGCGAACGGGCTTTACACCTACAGCAACCGTAACACGTTGGTTGAGAAATATGAGGAGATCGATGGACTGAAAACGGGTTTCACCAATGCGGCCAAATACTGCATTGTGGCTACGTCCAAGCGTTGCGACCACCGTGTGGTGACCATTCTCCTGGGCATGGAAACCAAGCGGTTGCGCTACAATGTGGCCGTCAACCTCTTCAATAATTACTATTCCAGCATTGGACTTGGAAAACTTGGCGAGGATATTGAGGAAACGGCCAGCGCAAACTAAGTTTACAGTCTAAAACCATTTGACATGAGAATCATTGCCCTGATGCTATTGGCATCACTACCCTTTAGCCTAATGGCTCAGAAAAAAGCCGAATTGAGTTGGCCAGCCATGAGTTTGGATCCGAAGACCAATCTGATCACATACACCGAAGTACCCGAAGTTGCAGGAGTTTCTGCGCAGGACCTGTACGACCGCGCCATGAAATGGGGAGGCGAATACTTCAAGAATTTTGCGGAGAAGGTGCGCAAACAGGACAAAGAGAATGGCGTGCTGGAGATTTTTAACCGTATTCCTTTTTATGCTTACGACAACAAGGGAAACAAGACCACGAGCCGTCAAGGTCTTGCGCAGTACACCATCACCATTCAGTTCAAGGATGGTCGGTATAAGTACACGGTTACCGATCTGAATCTAAAGGCCAGCAGCTATCAGCCATTGGAACCATGGCTTGACAGAGATGATGTTGATGCCGCGAATCACTCACATTACCTGACAGACATTGATGAGGACATCCGAGCAACCATTGCCAGTATGAAAGAAGGATTGTCCAAAGCACCTGAGAAATCCTCAGACGATTGGTGATTCAAAAGATGCGCTGAACGCTGGAATCGGCAAGGCTTTCCGTTTGCAGATTCACATTTTTCAGCCAAAGCACTCCAGGCAGTTTCCCTTTTTGGAAGCTGCCTATTTTTTTATCCATGTTCAACGCTTCAGCTCCGTTCATCGTGGCCATTTCCAATAAAATGGAAAGTGGAATTTGAGGGTGATTTTTCTGGATGAGTTTCAGTTCGTCCAGAATGGAAAGTTGATGATTGCTGGCGAGGCTGTCCGTGCCAACACAAACGGTTGCTCCCAAATCCAACCACATCGGAATATTCGGAATGCGGTTTTCAATGTAAAGATTGGCGTTGGCGCAGGTACACCAGAAAAGACGTTCGCGGAGTGCGTGTGCCAATTCCATTTCTTCTTTCGTGGAACAGGTATTGTGAATGAGTAGTGCGTTCTGGTCCGTTGGAAGTTGTGGTAGCGCAAAATCCAACGCACTTCGTTTCTGGGGGTTGAAATCTGTGAAATCCACACCGAAACCTTTGAATGTTTCCACCAACTCACCTGTTCCCGAAACAAACATCTCATCCTCGCTTTCCGTCTCTTGGTTGTGCATGCTTATCGGCCCACCAAAACGCGTCTGTTGTGCAGCAATGCCACCGAACAATTCCTCACTTACCGAATAAGGCGCATGCGGAACGATGGTCGCATTCAAATTGGCATTCTGATATGCTTCGGCCACTTGGATTCCAGTTTCCAGAACGGCTGGTGCTTTGGCGGGGTCGAATGAGAAAACCTCAACGAACGAATGGTAATCGATACGGCTGTTGAGTTTGGTTTCCAATGTGTCGGCCGTGTTGCAGATGTCGCCTACGGCTTGGATTCCGTTCTCCCACATTTCGGCATCGGCTTCCGCGATCTTCTCCAATTTCTCATGGCCATTCTCCTCACGTCTGCTCACAATTTCGGTGATGAACTTTGGAAGCCCAGTTTTCTCGGCCACCACGCCTTTCATGTGCGAAAGCTCCAAATGGCAATGCGCGTTCACAAAACCAGGACAGAGAATGCCTTTAAACCGCTCAATTCTGCTTGGTTCGGGCGCATTCTGATCGTCTGGCAACAGCAGATCCATAATAGTTCCGTTGGCGCTCACGGCCAGAATTCCGTTCGGTATCGGGTTGGTGTGGATCGGAAAGATGAGGTCGGCAGAAAGGAATCGCATGGTTAGCCCGTATCTTTGCGCCATGACCGAAAAACGGGACATACGCGCGTTGTCTGACGCTGAAATTACAGCATTTTTAATCGAGAATGGCGAGAAGGCTTTCCGCGCCAAGCAAGTGAATGAATGGCTTTGGAAAAAGGCTGCCCACTCGTTCGATGAGATGACGAATCTCTCTAAACCTACTCGCGATCTGCTGGAAGCGAACTTCACGATCAACGCAGTAGAAGTTGATGAGAAACAGGTCAGTTCAGATAGAACGATCAAGAGTTCGTTCAAAACAGCTGATGGAAAATTCGTGGAAGGCGTACTGATCCCAACAGCAAGCCGAATGACCGCTTGTATTTCATCTCAGGTTGGTTGTAGTCTGAGCTGTAAGTTCTGCGCAACGGGTCGTTTGGATCGGTTGCGCAACCTGAATGCGGATGAGATCTTCGATCAGGTCGTTCACATATCGCGCCAGAGCGAAGAACATTACGGCATTCCGTTGAGCAATATCGTTTACATGGGAATGGGCGAGCCGCTGCTCAATTACCGAAATGTGATCGATAGCGTTGAACGCATCACGTCACCGAATGGCTTGGGAATGTCGCCCAAACGCATCACGGTTTCCACGGCTGGCATTGCCAAGATGATACGAAAGCTGGGAGATGAAAAAGTGAAGTTCAACTTGGCACTTTCGCTGCATGCGGCCAATGAGGAGAAGCGGAATTACATCATGCCGATCAACGAGACCAACAACCTCGAAGCATTGGCCGAAGCCATGCGTTATTTCTACGACCAAACGGGAACGCGACCAACGTTGGAGTACATCATCTTCAAGGATTTCAACGACAGTTTGGAAGATGCGCGCGAACTGGCCGAGTTCTGTAAGAACTTCCCGACCAAGATCAACATCATCGAATACAATCCGATAGATGGTGGCGAATTCCAAAAAGCGAGTGAGGAACGCATCGAGGCTTTCAAGCAGTTTTTGGAAGACCGAAACCTGATCGTGAACGTGCGCAGAAGCCGCGGAAAAGATATTGATGCGGCCTGCGGACAATTGGCCAACAAACTTTCCTTACCGAACGGCTAATACGTAAATTCGGGCCGTTGTCATCCCTCGATAAAATAAAGGCACCCATCCGTGTTGAGATGGAGGAGTTTGAAGGACGGTTCCGTTCTTCCATGCGTAGCGAGGTGGCGCTTCTCGACAAGATCACGCATTACATCGTAAAGCGAAAGGGCAAGCAGATGCGCCCGATGTTCGTTTTTCTGACTGCCAAAATGCTGGGCGACACGAACGATATGACCTATCGTGCTGCTACGCTGATCGAGTTGCTGCACACAGCAACGCTTGTGCACGATGATGTGGTGGATGATGCCAACAAGCGAAGAGGTTTTTTCAGCATCAATGCGCTTTGGAAGAACAAAGTTGCCGTGCTTGTGGGCGATTATCTTCTCAGTCGCGGACTGTTGCTTTCGGTAAAGCACAAGGATTATCGACTGTTGGAAATCACATCCAATTCGGTGCGAGAAATGAGCGAAGGTGAGTTGCTGCAGATGGAAAAAGCGCGGAAACTCGACATTACTGAGGAGGTCTATTTCAATATCATCCGGAAGAAGACCGCATCGCTTATCTCAAGTTGTTGTGCTTCGGGCGCGGCAAGTATTTCGGAAGATGATGCGGTGGTGGAAAAACTGCGTTTGTTCGGAGAAACAGTTGGTATTGCATTCCAGATCCGTGATGATCTGTTCGATTATGGTTCGGACGATTCCATCGGTAAACCAACGGGCATCGATATCAAAGAGAAGAAGATGACGCTGCCGCTGATCTATGCGCTCAACAATTCAGACCGTTCTGAGAAGCGTTTTATCATCAACACGGTCAAGAACCACAACACGGATGAAAAACGTGTGGCAGAAGTGATCGATCTGGTGCGGAAAAAAGGAGGTATCAGATACACCACCGAACGCATGAATGAGTACCGAGACAAGGCGATTGCTATGCTGGCTGAATTCCCCGACAATGCAGCCAAGGAATCACTCATTCAGATGGTCAATTTTGTGATCGATAGAACGAAGTAGAGACGCGGTTCATCGCGTCTCTACGAAAGCAACTGTCTTACCACAGATGAAATCGTCTTTCCGTCAGCCTTTCCTGCCAATTCTTTGGAAGCAGCGCCCATCACTTTTCCCATGTCCTGCGGACCAGCGGCACCCACCTTTTCAATAATGGCCTGTAGAATAGGCTTCAGCTCATCCTCTGAAAGTTGTTTCGGAAGATACTTTTCAATGATGGCAGCTTCTGCCAACTCGGCTTCTGCCAGATCTTCACGGCCTTGGGTCTTGTACAGCTCAGCACTTTCTTTTCGCTGCTTCACCTGCTTCTGTAGCATTTTAATTTCAGCTTCCTCCGTAGATTCTCCACCGCCTTTGTCTGTTGCCGCCAACAGCAACTGCGATTTGATAGCGCGCAAGGCAGTTAGCGTAGTGGTGTCTTTGGCCTTCATGGCCTCTTTCAGGTCGTTGTTTATTTGGTCTGTTAAACTCATGGTTCAATGTTTAAGCGGTTGCGAATTACAGATCCGCTACGCGGTACGAATATACGAACCTACTTGTCTGCAACATTCTGTGGAGCGATTGCCAGCATCCGTGTCCAATTCGAATATTCGTATTCATTCGTAATTCGTAACCTAAAAGCTACCAACAATCTTGGCAAGGGTTGGTTTGTCCATCACATGTTTTCCCTCGAAGGACCAAACCTTCAGTTTCATTCCCATCTTTTCGAATTCTGCCACGCGTTCTTCCACATTAATGTGCTCCAGAAACTGATCTTTGTTTCCGTAGGCGAAATGCATATTCAGCTTTTTGAAAACATCTTCATGTTCCGTTGCGTCCACATCGTGTGGGAACGAACCCGCCCATAGAATGAGTTCATTTGGCCGAATATTGTTGTTTGCCAACCATCGCACAGCGGTTGCAGTGCCTTGAGAGAAACCGAGAACGATCAGTCGTTGGTTCATGTTTTTCACGTCAACGCCACAGTCTTTCAGCACTGCATTGATGTAATTCGATTGGTCTTTGATCTCCAACTCGCGGTCCTGCTTGGTCATCCAACTGGCACCCACACGGCCTGTCAATCCTTCCACATAAAACTTGGAAAGACCCTCCAGCGCGATGATGAAATTCTCTGACGGATCAAGGTCTCTGAAATGCTTGATGAAATACTCGGCCGATTGCCCGTATCCGTGGAAAACAACCCAAACATTCTTTGTCATTTTCTGTACAGAATTCATCCTGAAATAGCGGGCAGTTCTGGGAACTTCGACAAACGACACTTTGGATTGTTCCATGTTAAATTTCATTGGTGGGGAGAAATTCCCGATTCGTCTAAAATTACGTGATACTCGTAGTGGAAAAAGTAACTTGAAACTTCAAAACCTGACCGAAAATCTTTCCATTGAGGTATCAAAAGTATGTGTTTGTATTGCTGTCCCTGCTGCTTTCGGGGAATCTGCTTCGGGCACAATGCCTGATGGTTCCAGGTGCGTTTCAAGAACAACTTTCTGCAGCAAACAATATCATCGAAGGAAAAGTTGTGGCGCAGCAGACGTTCATCGGGCAGGATGGCAATATCTACACTTCAAATAGCATTGATGTGTATCGTGTGCTGAAAGGAACTTCGGATATAACCATGAATGTGGTGACCGAAGGCGGGGTTTTCGGAGACCTGATGCAGGTGGTGACGCCAAGTGCTCAAATGCAGACAGGAGATTACGGCCTCTTGGTGTTGGAGGAAGATGCGCAGCGTTCGATATCAAGTATCACAACCGCATTTTACCCAATTGATGAACGAACAGGTTCTGTTTACGGCTTGAGCAATATTGCGGAACGCGAACTTTTGTATGATGCCGTGGCGCGCATCACAGGTTCAAATAGCATTCAGATGCTGCGTGTTCCAGATGGCATGCTACATCCTGCTTCTTCTGCCAACCGAAGCGCACCGATAGTTTCATCCATTTTCCCGTTGGAAGTAACCGCTGGTACGCAGACAGTTGTCACCATTACTGGCGAAGGGTTCGGTGCGGAGCAGGGAAACGGTTTCATTGCTTTCAAGAACGCAGATGATGGCGGACAGAGTTTTGTTGGTTTGCACAGCGGGCCGCATTATCTGAGTTGGACCGACACGCAGATTGAACTGTATGTTCCTTCTTCCACACTTTACAACTCAATTGTGGCAGGAACCGGAAACATCAAGGTCGTGACAGACGCTGGTGAGTCGACCGAAAGCACGCAGCAATTGACGGTCGATTACGCCAAAAGCGAAGTGATCTACTCAGACCAATTGAACAGTACCATGCTGGTAGGAATGCAGGATGGCGGTTATCGCTTCAACCTGAGTCAGCAGCTGGTCGATTTGGCAGGTGCGCAAATGGTGGAGAATTCTGTGATGAAATGGGCCTGTAATACTGGTGTCAATTTTACGGTGGATGAAGAGCGTGTTTCACTTGCCGATTGGAGCCACGATGGAGTCAACCTGATCGGACTCTCAAACCCTGGACAGATTCCTTCCTACCTGTTGGGAAAGACGATCACCACGTTTTCCGGATGTGGTACGCCTGCTGGAATTCAATGGAACCTCATCGAGATCGATATCCTCTTCAATCGCGACATCAATTGGTGGACGGGAGAAGGTCTGCCGATGCCGAACCATTATGATCTCGAAACATCCATCCTCCACGAATTGGGTCATGCACATTTGCTACAGCACAACAATGATCTCGAGTCGCCCATGTATTTCCAGCTCACAACCGGCTCCATGCGCAGAAACCTGTACGCCCCGTCCATTGATGGAGGAAATTATGTGAGCTATCAGAGTGCGCAAGCAGGCACAACATGCAGCGAAGAACTACATCAGCTCTATGATTTCAATCAATGTGACCTGAGCGTAATAAATGGGGTTGAAGATGCAGTTGAAAAGCCGCTATCTGTCTATCCGAATCCATTCAAAGACCAGTTCACCGTTTCAGGAAATTGGAATACAGGAACGACTTACACGGTTATTGATGCTACTGGCCGTTTGGTTCTACAAGGCGTATTGAATGGGACGCAAGAGGTGCTTGATGCAAGCGATCTTGATGCTGGCATTTACATGATGTATATCGGAAACGGTGCAGAACGCCAAACCGTGAGGTTGCTCAAAAACTGATTCCTTTGCTGTATGAAAGCAGCAGTAGTAGGTTCCACAGGATTTATCGGATCGATTCTGATCGATCTACTCAAGGATGAAGATTCGTTCGAAAGGGTTGATGTGGTTACTCGTAGGCCGCTTGACCTCCCCGAAAAGTTCAACGTTTTGGTAAATGACGACATCGCGAAGCAAAGTTTTGAGCAGTTGGATGTTGCCTTTTGTGCCCTGGGAACTACCATAAAAACGGCAGGTTCACAAGAGGCTTTCTACCATGTAGACCACGATCTGGTGATTGCTTTTGCCAAAAATGCCAAAGCCGCTGGAGCCGAAATGTTTGTGCTGGTTTCTTCTGTTGGAGCTACTCCAAATACTTCTAATTTCTATTTAAGAGTAAAAGGAGAAACAGAACGCGATCTCGAATCCATCGGGTTTCATTCACTTGTCATTCTCCGACCTTCTATGTTGATGGGAGAGCGAAAGGAATTCCGATTTGGTGAACTTATAGGCAAGGGTGTAATGAATGTCATCAACCCGTTGATGATCGGTAGTTTGGCCAAGTACCGCGGCATACAAGGAAAAACCGTTGCCAAGGCGATGCTTAGACTTGGTACGGAGTCAGTTGCTGGAGTTCACGTACTTGAGGGTGCGGAATTGTATGCTTTTGGATAGAAAAATCGGGTTTCAGCTTTTGGCCAAAACCCGATCTGTGGTTCAACGTTTCAATAGAGGATTTATCTTCTAACCGTACCCGTCAACTCAAGGAGTTCTCTTGGTTTCCTGATAAGGATTCTTACTTGGTTCGGCAGTACCTGCAGGATGAACTGGTTGCACTTCGCTTGGAACATCTGGCTTCTTCACTGAATCATTCTGTTTCGGTTCAGAGCCTCTGTCCATCGGGAAGTTGGTTGGGTCTTCTGCACGGGCACTCGGATCATACTGTGGATCGCCAGGTTGAAAGACGGGATCAGCAGAGGTTTCATTTACAGAGAGGTCACGGGTTTTTGCTTTTATGCCTTCAGGAATGACCAGGTTGCTCATCAATTCTGGTGAAATCTTCTCGGATGCCTCGTTGGTTTTTGGTACGGTCAATTTTACAGCGGCAAACCAGTCAAAACTTAATGAACCATTTCCAGATTTCTTTATTCGGAATCCGTTAGTATTCTTTTCCACCACGGCAAATTCCACATTCATGCTATTCGGGGTTATCTGAACAGTTGGAATCTCTCCATTTTTCATTTGAGAAATAAATTCAGAATCATATTCTACCCAAAGAGTTTCACTACTCATGGTAGAACTGCCAAAGTCATTGATTTTGATTGTGCCATAACCCTTTTGCATAGCCTCAATTTGTTCCATGTTGTGTTTAACACCTACAATTCCAATCGAAGCCAGAGAGTAAAGGTCTATTCCACTAAACGCAGCATCCTGAAGATAATCTGGTGTTTCCTCCAAAATAAGTCCTAAGTGAAATTGGGGACGATATAGTCCCTCATTACCAGTTTCAAGGTTGTCCGTTTCATGTTTGTACTTATACAGACTTGGTTTTAGTTGCTTGAGGTCGTCAACTATATAACGTTCCAACGCAAGATTTTCTTCAAGAGGGTTGATGTTGCGTTTTGTGTCACGTCTTGATGTTCCGATAAAGTTATAACCGTAGAAATAACCCATGCCTACCTGTGGCCGTCCTACAAATCCCCACCCAGGGTTTCCTGAACGGAAATGAGGGTGTCCTGCATAATTCTCAATCCAGAAGTCCTGAGAGCTTCCAACATCAAAACGAACTCGGGTCTGGTCAAAATGAACAAGATCATTCTGATAATCGTAGATGGTATTCACTGTCATTGTATTGACGTTCCAAATACTATGGCCGTTCATGACAAGGTCTGTGTTGGTGTTCAAGTAGATATTGTTCCCACCATTTGGTTGATAGAAGTAAAGAGCACTGTTCCTCTGGTAGTAGATCACCCATCGGTTGTCAACATCGTTGTAAAGTCCAAACTCATTATCGTCAGCAGACATGAATGCATACCTTCCATTTATGTTATAACCTTCCCAGCTGTTTCTACCGCCACCATAGGTCCACATAGACCCATAGTCGCCATACCCGGTCTGACCATCTGCACCAACGCGGAGCATGATTTCATCATTATCTCTGAATTCTACATAAGCATTCAACTGCGTTCTGATGGTCCAGCGTCCTAATCTGTCAAGAAGACCGAAGCTGTCACCGTCATCGTGGTACAGATATCCTCGGTACGTGCCGGCCACATCGCCTATGATAATACCACGATTTGATCTTGAGAACCAGTAGTTCGCATCTATTCCGTAGAAATGGTTCCCATAGCTTTGGTTATAAAGCCCGGTCTGATTGTAGTTTCTGAACCACCCATCATACAGATAAAGGCCATTTCCATCAAGAACTGCTCTCTCACTATTGTTTCCCCTACCAAAACGAACGGTGTTTCCATCATAATAGTTTATGTAGGTGTCATGTCCTGAAGCCGCATCAAGATGTAAATTGCCATTAGTACTGGTAGCAGATGCTACAGTTGTATTGTCTATGTATCCATTGCGACCATCACCGCCAGTAAGCATATAGGCTCCCCAAGTTGGGTTAGGTCCGTGCAGGGATCCACCACGAATTCTTAATGCACTATTGGACGTACTGTTTGGATCCAGATAATATCCCGTGTCATTGGCATCATAGAAGAGCGGGGCCCTGAAACTATTCGAAGCCCATCCGATACCATTATTTGCATCCAGAATAACCCGTATACTGCCAGCAGCAGCTACATATAACCCCCAACCATTTACCCCGGCTGGAGTACCAAAGAAGTTTGAGTGGGAGTACCCTATGCCGTACATGTTGTTCAGCGCTGTTGCGGAAGGGTTGTAACTTGATCCGATTGTATAAATTGGGTTGGATTTGGCATCATTCGCCCCAACGTTATTGTAGCTTCCTTCCAGAAATCCAGTAGCATGATCATTCCGCTTTATTCCCGTAGTTGCAATGTGGTTGCCCAGATTGTCTCCCAATCCACTACCGTTCAGGTTTGCTATCGGGTAGAGGGTTCCGTTATTGTCCGTCATTACAATACGGTTTCCACCACCTGCGATGCTTGGTACCTGGATAGAAGCAGCACCCCAGCCAGCATTATATCCAAGTTGCATAACTCCTCCCCCTACTCTGATGTAGTCAACCCTTGAACCAGAATCATGGAAACCTATCGAAGAATAATCCAATGCAGAAAGCACCATTGTAGAACCTGAAGTTGACCAGTTGCCCGTGGTAGGGTTGTAATTGGCTGCTGTATTACCTAAACTGATTGCCCCGTCAACTCCACCGGGATCTGTAGAGTTTGTACCAACTCTTAACGCACCCCCACTAACGTACAATTTAGTGCTGGGAGAAGTTGTGCCGATGCCCACATTACCTGCTTCTGATATTGTGGTACTATAGCTGTTGGCCCCAACATAGAAATCAAGACCCGATCCATTTGTAAGCAAACGTGCGTTATTACCATTTTGAAGAGGGGAGAGCCAGATATAATCTGTGTTGTCATTGTTTTGAATTTGTAAGGCAGAGGTCCAAGAACCAGGGTATGAACCAAAGTTTATCTGACTCTGACCATCTGAAAGTATAGAAAGTGTTCTCGTGTTGGAGCTACTTCCATTTGTACCAAGAATTTGTCCACCAATCACATGAAGCTTGCTTTGAGGAGAATTTGTTCCGATACCCACGTTGCCTGACTGAGTTACCCTCATTCTCTCAGTTGCAGCGGCATTTCCATCAGTTGCATTTGCCTTTGTCAGGAACAGGAGGTGTCCCCCCTTGTCGCTGTTCCCATAGACGGTGGGTTCAGCAGCGATCGCGCGGATGACGGCACTGGCGTCCACAGAAGAGGGGTCGGTGTCCTCGGCATCGAAAAGGATCTCTCCGAGGGTCTCGTTG